>JAZQET010000029.1:0-6798 GCA_045539135.1 Eubacteriales bacterium
ACCAAAAAGAAAAACCATCCAATTCGGATGGTTTTTTCTTTTTGGATGCACCTTTCCCGAAAAAGGTAAACTTTTTCGGGACGGACAAAAACATCGCGGTGCCCGCTCGTCTTTTGTCACGCAGGGACCTGCGGGCTACGGAACAATTCACCGGATTGTTCCGCTTAACGCCCGCAACTGAAGGTGCACATACCATCCAATTCGGATGGTTTTTTCTTTTTGGATGCACCTTTCCCGAAAAAGGCAAACTTTTTCGGGACGGACAAAAACATCGCGGTACCCGCTCGTCTTTTGTCACGCAGGGACCTGCGGGCTACGGGACAATTCACCGGATTGTCCCGCTTAACGCCCGCAACTGAAGGTGCACGTACCATCCGAAATGGGTGGTCTTTTTTGGTGCACCTTATTAGGTACTTGGACTTTTTTGCATTTATGCAAAAAAGTTCGTCGAAGCAGCCGCCCGTTGACAGCGGGCGGACTGTGAAGTCTCGAGCAGTGGTGATTTGTCGATGGTCGCCGATCAGCGACCCGAGAAATCGCCGCGGCGCAGAGTATCCCTTGTGCTCAGCGGCTTCTTTGTGGTAGTATCTTTCACAAGTGCCCTTTGCGAAAGATACTAAATAGGGACCTGCGGCCACAGAACAAATCGCCTCCGTTACACTTGCGCACAAATGAATTGTGCGGACACTCAACAATATAGCATTTGCGCACAAATGAATTGTGCGGGCGCCCAACGATGTCGCGCTGCGCACAAATGAATTGTGCGGGCATCCAACGATGTTGTATTTGCGCACAAATGAATTGTGCGGACACCACCCAATTGGATGGTTCGTTCTTTTTGGATGCACCTTTTGAGGGCGGGCAAAGCATTGCGTTTTTTCTTGGGTTTGTTGCGCTGTGGAGGCGGGTGTGTTATAATCAAACTATAAAAGGAGTATGATTTATGACCATTACCCACTATACCATTCAAGCAAATAGAGAAAAGCCGCTGCGGTTGGGGTTTATTTCCGATCTGCACGACACGGAAAACGCGCCCATTCTTGCTGCCCTTGAGGCGGAGCAGGTGGATGCGGTGCTGGGTGGCGGCGATTACATTCATAACAACACGGTATATCAGCGGGGGCTGGAATTTCTTTCTCTTGCCGCTCGGCGGTGGCCGTTGTTCTGCGCCTTGGGTAACCATGAAAAGCGGTTCAAAGGGGATATTAGAGGGGAAATCAGCAAGACCGGTGCAGTTCTTTTGGATAATTCCTTTACGGTCTTTGAAGGGCTCGTTTTAGGGGGCTTGACCTCCGGCTGGTACAAGCGGATGGATTTTTGGGAGGAGACCCCGCCTCCCGAAACCCCTTGGCTCACAGCATTTGAACAGCAAGAAGGGTTTAAGATCCTCTTGAATCATCATCCCGAGTATTATGAGCCTTATTTACGGGAACGCTCCGTAGACCTGATCTTAAGCGGTCACGCCCACGGTGGGCAGTGGCGGTTTTTCGGAAGAGGGGTCTTGGCGCCGGGGCAGGGGTTATTTCCCAAATATACCGGCGGGATCCATGAAGAGAGGTTTATTATCAGCCGTGGATTGGGGAATTTTCATGCTATTCCCCGCATCTTTAACAAGCCCGAATTGGTGATTTTGGATCTTCAGTAAAAAAATGGTGACTCACTGATGAAAAAAGGGTAGATGATGGATGAAAGGGGGATGAGGAGATGGATGACCAAAAAATTGTGGAACTTTATTGGCGGCGCGAGGAGCGCGCCATTACCGAAACCAAGCAAAAATACGGCGGCTATTGCTATGCCATTGCCTACCGCATTTTGCAAAATCGGGAAGACGCCGAGGAAAGCGTGAATGACACTTATTTGGGCGCATGGCAGTCCATTCCGCCTCATCGACCTAATTTATTGTCTACTTTTTTAGGCAAGATCACCCGTAATCTATCTCTGAAAAAATGGCGCACCAAAAACGCCGCCAAGCGGGGCGGCGGAGAGGTGGCGCTGACGTTGGAGGAATTGAAGGACTGCGTCCCTGCTCCCCGAACGGTGGAGGAAGAGGTGGAGGTGCGGGCGCTTGCCGCCATCATTGATGATTTTCTGCGGGGTCTGCCCGAAGAGGAGCGCGATATCTTTCTTTGTCGCTATTGGTATTTTGATTCGGTGAAGGAGATCAGCGGGCAGTTTGCTTGCTCGGAAAGTAAGGTGAAGATGAAGCTTTTGCGCACCCGCAAGAAACTCTTGGAACGGTTGGAACGAGAGGAGGTTGCCTTAAGGTAACAAGAATAATCCGAACCTGTTTTGAAAAGGCGGATTTTCGTTCACTCTTCGTTAAAATACTCGCCAATACGGCAGTATTGGCTGCGTTTTGTGCCTTGATTGACCAAAAATCCGCACTTTTCAAAATCTTTGACCTCAAAGGGAGGAACTTTTAAGGGATTTTTGCTTAGTTCAGGTGAAGCAAGGCTTTGCACCTTGCAAGAATAAATTAGGAGGAAAAGCACCGAAATATGCAGCTTTGAGGCAGGTTCGGATTGCTCTTGTTACCTTATGAAAAAACAGCAAAAATTGCAAGACGCCATCGGCTTGGTGGGAGAGGATCTGATTTTAGAAGCCAAAGCTCAAAAACGAAAAGCCATCCGCTTTTTGCGGTATTGGTATATTCCAAGCGTTGCCGCGGCAGTGATCGTTGCCATTGTGGTGGGGGCGTTTGTTTGGAAGGGCAGACTGCCCAATGAAGAGGACATTGCAGGCTCCACCATCGGCGGAAATGATCTCACCGAGGATCCTCCGCCCAATGAGGGCAGTATCGGAGAACCCACAGAACCTGCGGCGCCCGACGACAACACCTCCAAACCCCAAGAAAACAATTCTTCCAAGCCGGGGTCTTCCTCCGGTATGAAGGTGCAACAGCTTGCGGCGGCGGTTTATCCGTCGACACCGCCCTCCCCCGGATTGCCCGATGCTCCGGATAAGGCATACCGCACATGGTGGGAGGCTTCGGTCGTTCGAGAGGGGCAGGCGAAAAGTGCCGGAACGATCCATCCCTTTGTGTTAGCTACCATGAAAGAGTTTTTGGGGGAGACGGGCAATCAGGTCTATTCTCCCTTGAATCTTTACCTTTCGCTGGCCATTCTGGCGGAGCTGACCGACGGCGACAGCCGTCAACAGATCCTGACGCTTCTGGATGCGGCGGATATGAAAGAATTACGGCGAAAGGCTTCGTTACTTTGGAATTCTCAATACCGAAATGATGGAGCGATCACCAGAATTTTAGCCAATTCTGTGTGGCTGCGGAACGGAGTAGAGATCGATCGGCAGACGGTACAGACGCTGGCGGAGACCTATTATACCTCCACCTACCGCGGACAGACGGGAACGGCGGAATTTGATCAAGCATTACAAGATTGGATCAACAAGCAGACCGAAAATCATTTGCAGGATCAGGTAAATGAGGTGGAGACCGATGCGGATACGGCGTTTGTTCTGTCCTCTACCGTTTATTTTACCGGTCGGTGGTCGCATATATTTTTAAAAGAACGGAACAAAGCAGGCATCTTTCACAGCCCTCAAGGAGATGTGAACTGCGAATTTATGACCAAGTCGGAGGATGGGAAAGCAGTTTATTGGGGGGAAAACTATCAGGCGGTTTATCAGAGCTTTATTTCAGGCGGCGGGATGTGGCTGATCCTGCCCGATGAAGGGGTGTCCGTTCACGATCTGATGGACGATGCCGAGGTGCACAAGCTGTTGCAAGACGGGCTTACCTCGAATCACTCCTTGCATACCGTTCATCTGACGGTTCCGAAATTTGATGTATCCACCAACGGGGACTTGATCGCACCGTTGCAGGCGCTGGGTGTTACGGACATCTTTGATGGGAAAACCGCGGAGTTTTCTGCCATTGAAGGCAGTGTACCGGCAGTCAGCCAAGCCAATCAGGCGGTGCGGGTGACCATCGACGAAGAGGGGTGTACCGCTTCCACTGTCGATAATTTTGAAGCAACAGATAGCTGTGCGGAACCCGGTGAGATCGTAGATTTCACCTTGGATCGCCCCTTCCTTTTTGCGGTGACTTCGGAACACAATGTTCCGTTGTTTATCGGAACGGTTCAAAATCCTTAAAAGGAGATGCGTATGATGAAGAGAAAAAGACGGTTCTCGCTGATTGCCGCAGTGCTGATCCTTTGCTTGGTGGGGGGATGTACACAACCCCAACAGCAACAGCAGCAGGAACAGGAACAGCCGCCTGCGGTTCAGGCGAAGGCGACGCCTTTGGCGGAAGGGATCTATCCCACGGCGATCCGCTATCCCGATGCGGCGGAATATGAGAATGATTGGGAGGAGTGGAAGGATGCCTACGATGCTTGGCGGGCGGAGCGGAAAAAATCCCAAGCGCTGGCCAAGGAGGCGGGGGATCAGGATGCCTTTATCCTTAAGACCATAGAAGAATTTTTGGGCGGAGAGGAAAATCGGATCTATTCTCCGTTGAATGTGTATATTGCCCTTGCCATGGTGGCGGAGACGGTGGACGGCAACAGCCGTGCGCAGATCTTGGATCTGTTGGGAGTCTCCAACATTCGGCAGTTGCGGGAAGAGGCGACGGCCTTATGGCAATCCCATTATCGGGACGATGAGCTGGTGACCAGCGTGCTTGCCTCTTCGCTTTGGCTCAATGAAAAGGTTTCCTTAAAGGAGGAGCCCTTAAAGGCGGTGGCGGAGCATTATTATGCCTCCTCTTATGCCGGAGCGGTGGGCACGGAGGAATTTGATCAGGCACTGCGGGATTGGATCAATGCCCAAACAGGCGGCCTGCTGCAGGAGCAGGTGGGCGAGATCTCTATGCCGCCGGAGGCGGTGCTGACCTTGGCGACCACCATTTATTACCGCGCCAAGTGGGAAGGCGCTTTTCAGGCGAGCGAGACCAAAGAGCAGATCTTCCGCGGAAAAAGCGGAGATGTGACCTGTGATTTTTTGAACAAAAAGAGCCGCAATGTGTATTATTGGGGAAAGCAGTTCGGCGCGGTGCGCCTGTCCTTGGAGGAGAGCGGCGGAATGTGGCTGATCCTGCCCGATGAAGGGGTGGAGGTCTCTGCTCTTTTGAAGGATGAGCAGGTGCAACAACTGCTTTTGGGGGCGCCTTACACCGACTGCAAGGAGTTGATCGTGGATCTTTCTATGCCGAAATTCGATGTATCCTCGGAGATCGATCTGACCGACGGATTGAAAAACTTAGGGGTTACCGACATTTTTGATATGGAGAAATCGGATTTTACACCCCTTTGCGATGAGGCGTTGGTCATCGGCAGAGCAGTTCACGATGCACGGGTCGCGGTGGACGAAGAAGGGTGCACCGCCACGGCGGTAACGGTGATGCAGGAGGCAGGCTCCTCCATGCCGCCGAAGGACGAGGTGGAATTCACCTTGGACAGACCGTTTTTATTCGCCATCACATCGGAGCATAACACACCGCTCTTTTTGGGGACGGTAATGAATCCGTAAAAGAAAACAGTCCTTTAGAGCAAAAAAGCACGATACTTATTGACAGAAAAAAGGACAGAGAATGTTTGACATTCTCTGTCCTTTTCTTTTTACAAGCAATAAATGTAATAGGATGAATAGACGGCGCGCCGTCATAAATTGAAGCCTTGCAGCTTCATGATTTGAAATCTTTCGATTTCATGAATTGAATTGCCCTATTTTACAATGCCGAAGGCAATTCATTCGGTCTTGTTTTAATTAAAAAATCCGTTATACACCATCTTGCCGATGCAAAGGGCGGCGAAGATCCAAATGTAAGGGGAGAGAAGGGGATCGCCGTAGGCAAGGGTGCGGGTGCTTTTTTGAAGCTTTTTATTTTTGCCCAAAAGGTCGGAAACGGCGGTCTCCAGCATCTTTAGGGTGAAGATCAAGATCAAGAAGCAGGCCAGCACAAAGAGGATCAAAAACAGCTTATCCTGAAAGAGGTAGCGGAAGAAATCGTTATAGCGGGCAAGGAGCACCGCCACTCCGTTATTGATGCAGTGGGCGAAAAAGGCGGGCCATACACTGCGGAACAGCACGGTCAGCACCCCATAGCAGACCCCCGCGATAAAGAGGGCGGGCAGTTGGGCAGGGCTGGTGTGGAAGAGGGCGAAGATCACCGAGGTGAGAAGCACCCCCACCGTCACCCCGTATTTTTCATACTCCGATTGCACCAAGCCCCGCAACAGCAGTTCCTCCGACAGGGCGGGCAACAGCACCGAGGTGATGATCAGGGAGGCGGGGTTGGCGCCGCTTAAGTCCACAATGTTATTCTGGAAGTTCAGGTGGAGCACCGCACGGACAAAGGCGTTGGTGCCCACATTGATCAGGGTGCACAGAAGGCACACCGAAAGCCCAAACAGCAGAATAAACAGCCAATAGCGGGGGGAGACGAATTTCAGCCTGAGGGCATTGCGCTTCTTATAGCGATGGCTGCGGATATAGACCAGCATGGGGATCAGGTAGATCACCGTGTAGATCAGGCAGGTCCATCCCGCGGTGAGGGCGGGGAGCCATTGGCGGCAGAAGGAGAGTGCCAGCAACAGGGTCAGCACCACCAGCAGCAGGCCCGATATTTCTTTGGAAAGGTCTCTTCTTTTGCTCATAAGGCAACAATACTTTCTGCAATTTCTTTTGCTTTTTCCGCAGAGCACAGGTGCTCTACCAGCTTCAGGGCGAAGGCGACGGCGGTGCCTGCACCGCGGGAGGTGATGATGTTTCCGTCTTGCACCACCGGCTCAAAAGAAACGGTCTTGCAGTTCAGTTCATCCTCCATACCGGGGTAGC
>JAZQET010000030.1:0-1602 GCA_045539135.1 Eubacteriales bacterium
TGACCTGCTGGTCCTGTTTGGTACTCCGGTTGAGAAGGAGATGCTCTCCTTCATCCGCGAGCAGTTGCGGAAGGATCTGGATGCCTTGAATAGTAGTGAAGAAGTATCCCTTTTGGGCAAGTGGCTGCCTTCGGTCAATGCATCCAATGCCGAAACGGTCAAGACTGCAAAGAAGATCGCACGATATCTCGGGATGGATGATAAGACCTACCGCCAAACCCTTACCCGCCTGCGTGGGCAGATTCGGATCATCGAGAATAACCTTCGGGAGAAGGATTATACCTTTGACTACGAAAAACAACCCTCCAAGGCCATGTTTAAGTATCGCAGCGCATTTGAACGCAACGATTCCGAACGCTATAATGCGTTTCTGAATAAGGTCACCGTCGGCGAAGCAAAACTGAATACCGATACGCTGATGCCTTATGAGATCATCACCCCGTTTTTTCATAAGAATGTCAGCGATGCGGAACGAAAAGCGATCGATACCACCTGGAATGCCCAAAAGGATTTTGGAGGCGATGAAAACGCCTTGGTGGTGATCGACGGTTCCGGCTCGATGTATGGTTGGGGCGAGCCGATGCCCATAACGGTTGCCCTTTCCCTCGGTATTTATTTTGCCGAACGGAATACCGGCGCCTTCAAAAACCATTTCATTACCTTCTCGGAAAATCCGCAGTTGGTAGAGATCAAGGGTAAGGATATTTTGGATAAGGTGCGCTATTGCCATGGATTTAATGAAGTGGCAAATACCAATATCCAAAAGGTGTTTGAATTGATTTTGAATACGGCGAAGAAAAACCGTTTGCCGCAGGAAGAGCTCCCCAAGAAGCTGTATATCGTTTCGGATATGGAGTTTGATTACTGCGCAGAGGATGCTTCCCTGACCAATTTCGAATATGCCAAAAGGATCTTCGAGGAGGCGGGCTATCATCTGCCGGAGGTGGTGTTCTGGAATGTTGCCAGCCGCAACCGCCAACAGCCTGTTTCTAAAAATGAACAAGGTGTTGCGCTAATCTCCGGCTGCACGCCGCGCTTGTTCTCGATGATTGCAGAAGGCAATGTATCCGCTATGACCCCTTACCAGATCATGCTGGAGGTGCTCGGCAGCGAGCGGTACGAGAAAATAGCGGCATAAATTTTTAGGGGTGGGATTCATTTCTCGCCCCTTTTTTGAAAGGAAGATTATTATGATTGAGATTGTTGGCAAGTTTAATACTGCCATATGTTATACAGATACATTAGAGCCCACCGCATACGAGCAAATCGAAACCGTATGCAATGAGGAGGCTTTTGCCAATTCAAAGATCCGCATTATGCCCGATGTGCACGCAGGAAAGGGCTGTACCATCGGCACTACCATGACCATCGTGGATAAGGTGGTTCCCAATATGGTGGGCGTGGATATCGGCTGCGGAATGTATACCGTAAATCTGGGGAAGGTGGATATTGACCTGGAAAAGTTTGATGAGGCGGCACACACCATTCCCTGCGGAAAAAAGGTGTGGGAGGGCAGACTTGAGAAGTTTGATCTGACTGCACTCCGTTGCTATAGAAGCCTGAAGCATTCTAAAAGGCTGGAAAGAAGCATCGGCACCTTAG
>JAZQET010000031.1:0-9987 GCA_045539135.1 Eubacteriales bacterium
AAGGGATCCTTGGCAATATAGACCGGCATACCGGTGGTTTTGCTGATCAGGGTATCCAGCCCTCTCAGGAAGGCTCCGCCGCCGGTCAGGGTGATGCCGTGGTCAATGATGTCTGCCGCCAGCTCGGGGGGCGTATCCTCCAAGGTCTGCTTGATGGCATCGATCACCACCTGCACCGACTCTGCCAATGCTTCGCGGATATGGGCGGCACTGATGCTGATGTTCTTGGGCAGGCCGGTGATCAGGTCACGGCCGCGAACACTCATCTCGCCCTCTCCGTCGTAAGGATAGGCGGAGCCGATCTCAAATTTGATCTCCTCTGCGGTGCGGTCACCGATGAGCAGATTAAAATGCTTTTTCACATAGGCTACGATGGCAGCATCAAAAGAGTCGCCTGCCACCCGCACGGAACGGGAGGAAACAATCCCACCCAAGGAGATCACCGCCACCTCGGAGGTGCCGCCGCCGATATCCACCACCATACTGCCGGTAGGCTCGCCCACAGGCAGGCCTGCACCGATGGCGGCCGCCAGCGGCTCTTCAATGATCCGCACATCCTTGGCACCGGTCTCATAAGCGGCATTCTCCACCGCCCGATGCTCCACATCGGTCACGCCGAAGGGGATGCAGATCAAAATTCTCTTTTTGCTGAATGCGTTTTTGCCCATGGTCTTTTTCAGGAAAAAGCGCAGCATGGCAGAGCCGCTTTCAAAGTCTGCGATCACGCCCTCCTTCAAGGGGCGCACCGCACGGATGCTGTCGGGCGTTCTGCCGATCATATCCTTGGCTTCCTGACCTACTGCCACCACACGGTTGGCAACGGTATCAATGGCAACCACGCTGGGCTCCCGTAACACAATTCCTTTGCCGCTGCGATATACGATGGTATTGGCGGTACCTAAATCGATACCGATATCCGTATAATTCCAAAATTTCAAGGCATTCAAACCCTTTCTCAAAATATTCATTTTTTCCTCGCTATTCTTTGATTGAAACTGTTGCACTTCTTCCGAAAACCGCTGGGTGGGAAACCCCATCACAGTATGAAAACTGCCGTGGATCTTTGCGGCAAAGCCACTGTCTTGCACGCCGTATGCCCCTGCTTTATCCATAGGAGAGCCGGTGGCGATATAATCGGCGATCTCTTTTTTGGTCAAGGTGCGGAAGGTCACCTCTGCTTGATCCACAAAGGTCCGCTCCTGTTTTCCTTGCTTCAGGTAAACACCGGTATACACCTGATGGGTCTTCCCGCTCAAAGCAGAAAGCATTTCCTCTGCCTCCCGCTCATCCCGCGGCTTGCCCAAAACCGCCCCCTCAAACACCACCACCGTATCGGCGGCAACGATCAGAGCGTCCTTTTGGGAGGGCACCGACCGACCCTTCCCTTCCGCCAATGTCTGCACATAAGCTTCTGGGGCGGTCATCGGCACCTGTTCTTCCTCAAATCGGGGGCGCACAACGGTCACCTGATGCCCCAACTCCTCCAGCAGTTGCTTGCGGCGGGGCGATGCGGATGCTAATAAGATCTTCACGAGCCGAACCCGATCTGACCCATTTCATATTGCTTCAGCTGATTGCGAAGCAATTCATTTTCATGCTCCAACTTTTCCAGTTCTTCCTGATGGCGCTGACGCAGCTTAAACTGCTCTGCACCCATCCCCTCGATCTGAACAAGGTAACGGCGGATCTCCTCCCGCAGGCGGGCGCAAGATTCCCGATTTTTCTCATTTTCATCGCAAAGATCCAAGCAGACCAAAATAGAGGCAAGGCCGGTGCTCAATTTGGAACTTTCGCCCAAGAGCGCGCGGATCTTTCCGTCTACCTTCTCTGCCAAGGCCAAAGTATATTCCCGTTCTTCATCGGTGGTAACCACAAATTCATTTCCTGCAATGGAAACGCTGATCTTATTTCTACCCATCGAGAGATCCTCCTGAATCAAATACTTTTACTAATTAATTATATAGCATATACAGAAAGATTTCAAGATAATAATTGACAACTTTTTTATAAATTATTATAATGAGATTTATCTTTTATCAATATACGAGGTGACCTCTGTTGCAACAGTTTTTCGGCTATATGATGACCGCCTTTACTCAAGTGCTGATCTTGGCGATCTTGGTGTGTGTGGGCTATTTCAGCGATAAGGCAAAGCTTTTCCCCGAAAAGACCGCCCGCGCCTGCAATGACCTGCTTTTTTATATTATAACCCCCGCGGTGATCATAAACTCTTTTTTGAATGTGGAATTTAACGCCCAAAACGGCAAGGGCTTTTTGGCGGCGGTGGCCATCGCCATCGGCTTTCACGGGATCATTGCCCTTCTTCTGCCCCTGCTCTTTCGCAGATCGGGGGAGGATCGGGCGATCTTCCGCTTTGCCACCATGTACGGAAATGTGGGCTATATGGGTCTGCCGCTCACTCAAGCCATTGCCGGTGATATCGGCGTCTTTTATTGCTCCGCCGTGGTGGCCATCTTTAACTTTTTCGCCTTTACCCAAGGCATTCAGGTGATGAAAAAAACCGACGAAAAATTTAACCTGAAAAAGTTGATCATCAACCCCGGCACCATCGGCATCGCCATCGGTCTGCCCCTCTTTTTGCTGAAGGTGCAGCTGCCCGAAGTGGTAGCCACCCCCGTGCAGTACATCGGCAGTCTCAATACCCCCATGGCCATGCTGATGTTCGGCACCTATCTTGCCAATACCGACCTTCCCGAAATGTTCCGCCGCAAAGAAAACTATCTGGTGGCACTTTTGAAGCTTTTGGTCTTTCCCCTCTCCACCATCGGCATCCTTTGGTTGCTGGGGGTGCGGGGACCCCTGCTTTTGGCATCGGCGATCTTTTCCGCCGCTCCCACCGCCAATAACACGGTGATGTTTTCCGCAAAATACGGCAGAGATACCGGCGTTGCCTCCAAGGTCTGCGGCTTCACCAGCGTGCTCTCCATTTTAACAATGCCGATCTGTATTGCGCTTTCTAATTATTTAGGATAAACCAATGCCCCCGATGAGTGAACTCATCGGGGGCATATTTTTTAACCCAAATATTTTTCCAAAAGCACCAGCCGAACCCCTTCAATTCCGTTAAAAACGCAAGGAACCACGGCAATTTCTTTATATCCCAATTTTTGATACATTCCCCGCGCAGGGATGTTCTTTGCATTGGTGTCGATCCGCAGGTAGGGGCACCCTTTTTGGCGGGCGTATTCCTCATAAAACTGCACAAATGCCCGCCCGTAGCCGCGCCTTGCGGCGGCGGGAGAGATGCAGAGGGTATGCAGCACCATCACCTGCTCATCGGGGGCGGGATGCTCCCATGGGGCATGGGCATACACATCCACCTGAATCTGATTAATGATGGCGGTACCCACCATCTTCCCTTCCGCCTCCTGCACAAATAAGTCTCCCCGCTCCAGCGCCTTTTCGGCGGTGGCGGCGGTGGGATAGACGCCGCGGATCCAACCCACGGTGGGGTTCTTTTCTTCCTCTGTATGGATCTCCTCAAAAATGGCGGAGATGGCGGGAATATCTTCTTTTTTCGCCAATCGGAACTGCATTTGCTTCACCTCACAGTTCGATTTTAGCAAAAAGACGGCACCCCGTCAACATTAAAAAAACTTAAGTTGTATTTTCTCAAAAGGGTGGTATTCTTTTCTATAGAACATTTATTAAGGAGTACCCCTTCTATGAAACGCACCAAGCTGCGGGATCGCATTTTGCCCGATTATACCCGCGGAGAAGAAATCTTTAATATGGTCTCCCACATTGTGGGCGGCGGATTCGGGGTGATCGCCCTTGCATCCTGCGTCCTTAAGGCCTTTTTAGTGGGCAGCGCCTTCGATATTGTGGCCGCCTTTATTTACGGCTGCTCCATGATCGTGCTGTATACCATGTCCAGCATCTACCACGGACTGAAGCCCCCTATGGCAAAAAAGGTCTTTCAGATCATCGACCATTGCACCATCTTCATCCTGATCGCAGGCACCTATACCCCTCTTACGCTGGGTCCCATTCGGGAGGCAGATCCGCTTCTTTGCTGGATCATTATGGGCGTGGTTTGGGGCGCTTCCGCTTTGGGGGTCGTCCTCAATGCCATTGACCTGAAAAAGTATAATGTGCTTTCCATGATCCTCTATTTGGTGATCGGCTGGTGCATCATCTTCACGGGAAAGGCGGCGGTCGCCGCCATGGGGCTCCCCTGCTTTATCTGGATCTTGGCGGGCGGTGTGGCCTATACCATCGGTGCCGTTTTCTACAGCGTGGCGAAAAAAGTGCGGTATATGCACTCCGTTTTCCATCTTTTTGTGGTGTTGGGAAGTATTTTGCAATATATCGGCATAATTTTTTATGTAATTTAGTTGACATTTTTTGTGGTCGTGCTATAATTAAAGACGGAAATAAGAGCACGTGAGATTTTGAGAGTGCGCAGTAAAAATACGGGCAAGGTTGCTCTTCTTTTTGCTGTGCACTTTTTTTGTGCTCAGAATAATTAGGAGGAAGAAAAAATGGCAAACAAGAACATTGTGAACTGGGATATGATCACCAACTTCGTGATCGACGCGTTCAAGGGCTACGGCATCCCCGAAGAAGATGCCAAGATCTGCGCAGACGTCCTGCTGGAGTCGGACAAGCGCGGTATCGAATCCCACGGTGTAAACCGCTTTAAGCCCGTTTATCTGGATCGTATCAAGGCCGGTATCCAGAACCCCGTAACCAACTTTGAGATCATCAAAGAGACCCCCACCACCGCTGTGGTAGACGGTCACGACGGTATGGGTCAGGTGATCGGTCATAAGGCAATGAGCATGGCTATTGCCAAGGCAAAGGAATACGGTATGGGTATGGTCGTTGTGCGCAACTCCTGCCACTACGGTATTGCCGGTTACTATACCTCTATGGCTGCTAAGGCAGGCTGCGTGGGTATGACCGGTACCAACGCTCGCCCCACTGTTGCCCCCACCTTTGGTGTTGAGGGTATGTTCGGTACCAACCCCCTGACCTTGGGCGTTCCTACCGACGAGGAATTCGACTTTAACTTTGATGCTGCTACCTCCACCTATCAGAACGGTAAGCTGGAATATTATGCCCGTATCGGCAAGGATGCTCCCAAGGGCTCTTTGATCTGTGTGGACGGTAACGAGTATGTGGGCACCTCCGCAGACGCTCTGAAGACTATGGCTCGCCGCGAGGCTGCTCTTTGCACCTTGGGTGGACCCGGTGAGGAGCAGGCAGGCTATAAGGGCTATGGCTTTGCAATGTTCGTTGAACTGCTTTCCGCTGCTCTGCAGGACGGTAGCTACGGTAAGGCTCTGACCGGCTTGGATGAGAACGGTAATAAGGTTCCCTTCCGTCTCGGTCACTTCTTCATCGCCATCGATACCGATCATTTCATGGGCGAAGATGTTTGCCGTAAGAAGGCAGGCGATATCCTGCGTGAAGTGCGCGGCGCCAAGAAGGATCCCAACGCAGACCGTATCTACACCGCAGGCGAGAAAGAGCATCTGGTTCGTCTGGCTCGTAAAGACGGTGTGCCCATCAACGAGTCTGTTCAGGCCGAGATGATCGCTGTTCGTGATGAGCTGGGTCTCACCCAGTATGTATTCCCCTGGGAGGAGTAAGAAGATGGATATCAGACAGGAATCTTTGAAAAAGCACTACGAGTGGAACGGTAAGATCGAAGTTGTTACCCGTTGCCCCATCGAGACCCGCGAGGACCTCTCTTTGGCTTATACCCCCGGCGTTGCCGAGGCTTGCTTGGAGATCCAAAAGGACTATAATAAGAGCTATGAGCTGACCCGCCGCAATAATATGGTGGCTGTTATTACCGACGGTACCGCCATTCTGGGTCTGGGCGATATCGGCCCCGAAGCCGGTATGCCTGTTATGGAAGGGAAATGCGCCCTCTTTAAGGCTTTCGCCGATGTGGACGCATTCCCCATCTGCATCCGCAGCAAGGATGTGGACGAATTGGTTCGCACCATCTACCTGATCTCCGGCTCTTTCGGCGGTATCAATCTGGAAGATATCGGCGCACCCCGTTGCTTCGAGGTGGAGCGTAAGCTGAAAGAGATCTGCGATATTCCCATCTTCCACGACGATCAGCACGGTACCGCCATCGTGGTTGCCGCCGCTCTGATCAACGCTTTGAAGGTTGTGAAGAAGGATATCGGCGAAGTGAAGGTTGTGATCAACGGCGCCGGTTCCGCAGGTATCGCCATCGGTAAACACCTGCTGAATATGGGCGTGAAGAACCTGACCATGGTGGATCGCTTCGGTATCATCTGCAAGGGTATGCCCGAGCTGAATGAAGCACACGCCGAGATCGCAGAAGTGACCAATCTGGACCATAAGATGGGCACCTTGGCAGACGCTATGAAGGGCGCCGATGTGTTCATCGGTGTTTCCGCTCCCAACATTGTGAGCGAAGAGATGGTGGCTTCCATGGCAACCGACGCTATTATGTTCCCCATGGCAAACCCCACCCCCGAAATTATGCCCGATAAGGCAAAGGCTGCAGGCGCCCGCATCGTGGGTACCGGCCGCTCCGACTTCCCCAACCAAATCAATAACGTGCTGGCATTCCCCGGCATCTTCCGCGGCGCTTTGGATTGCAGAGCTTCCTGCATCAATGAGGAAATGAAGGTTGCTACCTCCTATGCACTGGCTTCCCTCATCCCCGAAGAAGAGCTGAACGAAGAAAACATCATCATCGGCGCTCTGGATAAGAGAGTGGCTCCCGCCGTTGCAGAAGCAGTGGTCAAGGCCGCTAAAGAAACCGGCGTCGCCCGCATCTGATTGTCGGGAAACCCTAAATCATAATCCCATCGAAATCCTTCGATGGAACAGCAAAGTATTTCATCAAAAAAGAGAAGGTTCAAACTGAACCTTCTCTTTTCTGTTATAAGTAAGTTTGCGCTCCCGTCCCTTGTGTCACTCATAGCGTACAATATATGTCTCCCAACTCAGAAATTTTTCTCCCCAACGGAGTGTCTTTAAAATTTTCTAAAGTATCCAGCATAAAATAAACCGACATAAGTCGTCTGAATCTTTTGATTCTTGTACCCAAAGGAGCTTTTCCCTCTTTTGCATAGTCATAAAGTTCTTTTATTTCCGGATATACCAAATCTTGAAGAAGACTGGGAGGCCATTCAGAAGGTTTATTATTTCGAATGTTTTCCATTTCTGCTTCCAACAACTCAAATGTTTCATTGAGCACTTGACGATACTGTCTCCCCTTTTTGTTGTCCTTAATCTTTTTGATATATACCTTGTCAAACATAAATCATATTTCTCCTATTCCTCAATCAGGAGACCGTTCTACGATTAAAGAACAATTATTCGTCAAAACGCAGAACCGTCCCCTGTCTTTAGGTTTTCACGCTAACCGTCCCCTGATTAACTCAAATTGTACCTCTTCCTCAGGCCATTTGGCTTGATACAGCACTTCATTTGTATTTCTTTCAAAAACAACAAAATCGATGTACATATTTTCAGGGTCAACACCATTTAACAATTGATTTACAAAACACCCATGAAACGCATTATAAAATAACATGACATCGAGTGCTACTTCCGTTTTTTGTGTTTGTGAATAAGAAAACTGTGTATAGTCTTCAGAAATAACAATTCCGTCCGATTCTTTTGCTTTATCAATGTCAGAAGAAAAATGGAAACGCCATGCATTCTTTTGCTCTTGATTTAATGTTAGCAGTAGATTTCCTTGAGCGTCTACCTTTGCACTGATACAAAAATCATCTGTCCAAGATGCCCAGTTATCGGCATTTTTAATAAATTCTTTAGGTTTTTGACTAAACATAGCCAAACAGATTTTTTCCGGAACTTTATATGTTGTTATAGAAGCTGATTTAACCCATATAATCCCACCTATTAAGCCTACCAACAAAACAAGCAAAAATAAAACAGACAGTACTATTGATTTTTTAGAGCTGAAATTCCAACTATTAAATAGCCGATTCATAGTTCATCTCCTTTACACTATCAACCAAGGGACGGTTCTATGATTGAAAACTGATTATTTTCAAAACACGGAACTTCCCATCTCTTTACTCTCCCAAGCTCATCATAAGTATATATCATTTTAGCTTTTTTGGCAAGGTCTTTCCGCTTTGCCGGCAGTCCATATATTGATGGCCATCAATGTATTGTGTACGCCCCACATATTGATGACGATCAATGTATCCACCTCTTGACATATTGATGGTGATCAATATATGGTTTATTCGATACATTGATGTACATCAATGTATAAAAACACCCGCGTGCAAATGCACGCGGCTGTTTTACTGTTCATCGCCAATCATAGAACCCTTACCCGATCGACTGCTATCATCGATGTTTTTCACTTAGAATGTATGCTACTCAACCCGTATCCCTCATGAGAATAATGAAGCGGTTCTTGAGGTTGCACAACAGAATAAACAACATCATCTGTTCCTGCATCGATCACAACAACCTCTATTTGAACTTCATCTGCTTCGGTTCCATTCAGCACTTGCCGAACATGAAAGCCTCTCATGGCAAAAATCACCGGCATCATCATAGAAGCTATTGTTTCTTTGTATCCGCGAAGGGTGACCTTTGTATAATCGGAAGCCACTTCAACGCCTCTGTCTTTAACCAATTGAATGGCCTCGTTGTAATGGTTCCACCAATCGTTTTTTTGCTGTTCATTTAGTCTTAACAGCAAATCCCCATTATCTTCTAATCGAGAATAGGTGCGAAAATCTTCCGTCCATGAAAAATCATACGGACGGCTAAAAAACTCATCAGCAGGCCGACCAAATGAAAGAACACATGTATCGCTTGACATTCGATATTCTGTATATGTGACACCCGGTAAATCTTCCGAATGAGGGGCTACATATATTTCCTCCGGCTTTTCATACGTGTTTGCACCAATGAACAACACAACGATAAAAGCTATAACAAAAAGAAGGGCACCTATAAAAGTCTTGTGAGATATATGCATTTTTTACTCCTTTGAAAACTCCAATTAAAAAATATAGACCCATTTCACGATTGACTGTTTTACCTCTTCATCTCTGCATCCTCTGCTTTTTCAACCGGAAACAGATATAGTATAAGCGCATATTCAATCAAAAACAAAGCAATTAGCGACCAAAGAGTAAAGTCAAAAGATAATTCTAATGCTTTTCCTAATGCTTTCCCTATCCAAACAGTAACTGCTCCAACTGATAATATAATACTTCTTGCCAAATACTTACGGCATTTCACAAGCTTTCCGCATCTTTTGCATTTAATTGTCTTTTTATATTGGTTCGATTTTGGAAAGATAGGTATGCCGTGTTCTCCGCAATGAGGACATTTACTGTAAAAAAAATGAATTCGCATAAAACTAAATTCCTTACTTCAACATCCCGTTTCTTCTTTAACGATTATTTTTCCACCACCGTAGTATTGGATATCAAATCGCCAATCGTTTTGCCTTTATTGAAGAATAAAAGAAAAAGTTCAACGATCGGGAAATAGAATGTAATGTTTCGGATCATCATATTGAAAACCGAGGGCTTATCATGAGAATTTTCACAAACAACCTTCAGCTTCAACAGCCATTTGCCGAAGCTTGCCTGCCGAAACAAGCAATCTTTGATCAACGGAAGGATCAAAAAACTCAAAGCCGAAAAAAGAACGCCATAAGCCGAAAACATCTGAATGCTCGGATATCGTAAATAATCCCAATTAAACTTGGGGCCCAAAAATGTTAAAGCAATTCCAATGGAGAAAACAATCACCCAATCGATCACAAACGCCAATATTCTTTTCGCTTTCATATTGCTTACTCCTCTACATTCATACAGACTCACAAATAGAGTCTGTTTATAATAATTATACTAATACGCAGCGGGGATGTCAATAAATGGAAACACGCACTTTTTCTCAATATGGAAAATCAAGCATACATTGATGACCATCAATGTATTGTGTACGCCCCACATATTGATGACG
>JAZQET010000032.1:0-21243 GCA_045539135.1 Eubacteriales bacterium
GGAGATTATCAAAAATGGTTCCGAATCTGTCAAACCGTTCTCGTCGGCGTATATGATACGGTAGAGAGCGGTTTGGCAGATAGCAGAAAATTTGGATTAAAATGCGGCACCCAGCCGCATTTTTTCATTATTCCACGAGGAGACACAAATTTATTTTTACACTTCAACTTATTGGGTGATATCGCCATCGCTCCCACGGTTTATTCCTTTTTTCTGCGGTCGGGGCCTTTTTTGACAGTCTCAAAAAAATAAGGCTTGCAATACAAGCCGTATTTTTTATTTCTTTTTCTTCTTCACCGAATAGCCGAAAGAGCCGATCTTTTTGCCCAAAGCAAAATACTGCCCGTGGGCATAGGCGGCAAGGGCGCATTTCTCGATATGAAATTTACCCTTTTCGTCAATATACCGTTCATCAATATTCACGGCAACGATATCCGCCATAAACATATCATGGCTACCCAAAGGAACCACATCGGTCACCTTACATTCAATGCTCACGGGGCTTTCCGCCACCATGGGGCAGGAGACCTTGGTTGCCTTCTCACGGGTCAGGCGGCAAGCGGAAAATTTATCCACATTCTTGCCGCTTTTCACCCCGCAAAAATCAATGGAGCGCACAATATGCGCCGAAGGCAGATTGATCACAAACTCGCCGCTCTTTTTGATCATCTCATAAGAATGGCGGGAGGGGCGCACCGAAATATAGGTTTTCGGCGGTTCGGAATTGAGAATTCCCGTCCAAGCAACGGTGATCAGGTTATCTTTTCCGTCGCAGGAGCAGGAGATCAATGCCGGCGGCACCGGATTCAAAAGGGTGCCCGGCTTCCAAGTTACCTTTGCCATTATTTCACAAAGAGAGATTCACCGGTCATTTCGGCAGGAATCTCCAATTCCAACCATTCCAGCATAGTGGGTGCGATATCGCAAAGCTTACCGCCTTCTCGCAGCTTGCAGGGATAGTTATAAACAATGAAAGGAACAGGGTTGGTGGTATGAGCAGTAAAAGGAGAACCGTCTACATCCACCATCCGATCGGCATTGCCGTGGTCGGCGGTAACAAACATAGCGCCATCCATCTTCTTTACAGCCTCTGCAACCTTACCTACGCAGGTATCCACCGTTTCCACAGCCTGCACGGCCGCATCAAACACACCGGTATGACCCACCATATCGCAGTTGGCAAAGTTCAGGATCACCACATCATATTTTCCGCTCTCAATATGAGCAACGACCTTTTCGCAGACTTCGGGAGCGCTCATTTCAGGCTGCAGATCATAAGTTGCCACCTTGGGAGAAGCGATCAACTCACGGTCTTCCCCTTCGGACACGGTCTCAACACCGCCATTGAAGAAGAAGGTTACATGGGCATACTTCTCGGTCTCGGCAATACGCAGCTGGGTCTTCCCGCAATCGGCAAGGTAAGCACCCAAGGTGTTTTCCAAGGATTGGGGCTTAAATGCAACCTGCACATTGGGCATAGAAGCATCATACTGAGTCATACAAACATAATAGAGGGGGAATCTGCCGTTTCTGCGCTCAAAGCCTGCAAAATCATCGTCTACCAACGTGCGGGTGATCTCACGGGCACGGTCGGGACGGAAATTGAAGAATACCACGCTGTCGTTAGCGGCGATGGTAGCATTTTCCACGCAAACGGTAGGCAGAACAAACTCATCGGTCACATTCTTACCTTCGGCATCCACCGTCTCATAAGAAGCCTTGATGGCGGCCACGGGGTCGGCATTTTTCACGCCCTCACCATAGCACAGAGCGGCATAAGCCTTCTCCACACGCTCCCAGCGGTTATCACGGTCCATAACATAATAGCGACCCATTACGGTAGCCACCTGACCAACGCCGATCTCTTTACATTTTTCCACACACTCAGCCACAAAATCTGCGCCGCTGGTAGGAGGAACATCACGACCGTCCAAGAAGCAATGGACATAAACCTTGGTCAGACCGTTCTTCTTTGCCATTTCCAGCAATGCCCACAAATGGCTGTTATGAGAATGAACGCCGCCGTCGGACATCAAGCCCATCAAATGCAGAGCGGTACCGTTTTCTTTGGCATTTTTCATCGCACCCATCAGGGCTTCATTTTCAAAAAAGTCCCCATCCAAGGTGCTCTTGGTGATGCGGGTCAGTTCCTGATAAACCACACGGCCTGCGCCGATATTGGTATGACCCACCTCGCTGTTGCCCATCTGACCGTCGGGCAAACCAACATCCATACCGGAAGCACCGATCTGGGTGGTGGGGCAATTCTCTTTCAAGGAGTCCATATTGGGGGTCTTTGCGGTATAGATCGCATTCCCCTCGGTTACGGGGTTATTGCCGAAACCGTCTAAAATACAAAGTACCAGAGGTTTTTTCATCTTACTTCACTCCATGCACAACAACAGAGAAATCCTCTGCCTTCAGGGAAGCACCGCCGATCAAGCCGCCGTCTACATTCTCCTTTGCCAGCAGACCTTCTGCGTTTTTCGCATTCATGGAACCGCCATACTGAACGGTGATATTTTCAGCAGCTTCAGCGCCGAACATCTCGGCCACTGCGGCACGAACAAAGCCATTGCCTTCATCTGCCTGATCGTCGGTAGCGGTCACACCGGTACCGATGGCCCAAACGGGCTCATAAGCGATGACCACATTCTTCAACTGCTCGGCAGTTACATTGGTCAGCGCCATCTTGGTTTGATACTTCAGCAGAGTTTCGGTATAGCCCAGCTCTCTCTGCTCCAGAGTTTCACCCACGCAAACAATGGGCTTAAGACCTGCGTTCAATGCGGCCAAGGTTCTCAAGTTTACGGTCTGATCGGTCTCGCCGAAGTACTGACGGCGCTCGCTATGACCGATCACCACATACTCCACACCGCAAGCGGTGAGCATCTCGGCAGAGATCTCGCCGGTATAAGCGCCGCTGGCCTTAAAATGGACATTTTCGGCACCGATCTTAATATTGGAGCCCTTTGCGGCTTCCACAGCGGCGGCGATATCCACAAAAGGAACGCAAAGAACCACTTCGCACTTTGCATCGGCCACCAAAGGCTTCATCTCCTCGATCAGGGCAGCAGCCTGAGCAGGAGTATTGTTCATTTTCCAGTTACCTGCGATTACATACTTTCTCATTTTTAATTCTCCTTTATTGCTTGAATAGACGGAACGGGCAATTCCGTTCCGTCTATCATTTATTTCTTACTTATTGTTCAGAGCAGCGATACCGGGCAGTTCTTTACCCTCGAGGAACTCAAGGGAAGCGCCGCCGCCGGTGGAAATGTGGGTCATCTTATCGCCGAAGCCCAAGGTATTCACGGCAGCCGCACTGTCGCCGCCGCCGATCACGGTAACGGCATCGGTCTCTGCCATTGCTTTGGCAACTGCGATGGTACCCTTGGCAAGGATGGGGTTCTCAAACACGCCCATAGGTCCGTTCCAAACAACGGTCTTTGCGGTCTTAACAGCCTCTGCATACAGCTCGGCGGTCTTGGGACCGATGTCCAAGCTCATCATATCGGCAGGGATCTTATCGGCATCCACAACGGCGGTTTCGATCTCAGCATCGATGGGGTTGGGGAAATCCTTGGTGATGGTGCAATCCACGGGAAGCAGGATCTTAACGCCCTTCTCCTCTGCCTTCTTCAGCATATCCTTGCAATACTCGATCTTGGTCTCATCCAGCAAGGAGGTACCAACGGAATAGCCCTTGGCAGCCAAGAAGGTATAAGCCATACCGCCGCCGATGATGAGGGTATCTGCCTTATTCAGCAGGTTCTCAATAACGGTCAGCTTATCGGCAACCTTTGCGCCGCCCAGAATGGTAACGAAGGGACGAACGGGAGCGTCCACAGCGTTGCCCAGATATTGCAGTTCCTTACCGATCAGGTAACCGGCAACTGCTTCTTTCACATAGCTTACAACACCAACGGTGGAGCAATGAGCACGGTGAGCGGTACCGAAAGCATCGTTCACAAAGATATCGGCCAAGGAGCCCAGCTCTGCGCTGAAGGCTTCGCCGTTCTTGGTCTCTTCCACGCGATAACGGGTGTTCTGCAGCAGAACCACATCGCCGTCCTTCATAGCGGCAACAGCGGCCTTTGCATTCTCGCCCACTACATTATCATCAGCGGCAAAAACAACTTCCTTACCCAGCTTCTCGGACAGACGCTTTGCAACGGGAGCCAAGCTGCACTCGGGCTTGGGTTCACCCTTGGGCTTGCCCAAATGGGAGCAAAGGATCACGCGACCGCCGTCTGCGATCAGCTTCTTGATGGTGGGAAGAGCGGCATTGATACGATTCTCATCGGTGATCACACCGTCTTTCAAGGGCACGTTAAAGTCGCAACGAACCAAAACGTTTTGACCCTTGACATTAATGTCGTCTACGGTTTTTTTGTTGAAAGCCATAATAAGATCTCCTTTATTTTGATTTCAATTTTTTACCATCAAATATTTTACCATTATTCTCAGGATTTTGCAATCATTTTATTTTCATAAATTTACCGAAAATTCATTCAATTATAGTAGAAATGTTGGAAACTTTATGGTATACTTATAATATTTAATACCTTAAGGAGCGTTTATTCATGGGATTATTCACCAAATTATTCGGTTCCCATTCCGATCGGGAGCTGAAACAGATCCAACCGGTTGCAGACGCGGTTCTCGCATTGGAGGATCAATATACCGCAATGTCCGAGGCGGAGCTGAAGAATCAGACCGCCGTCTTAAAAGAGCGCCTTGCCGCGGGGGAGACTTTGGATGATATTCTTCCCGAAGCCTTCGCCACCATTCGCGAGGCGGCTTGGCGTGTGTTGGGGATGAAGCACTATCGGGTGCAGATCATCGGCGGCATTGTGCTCCATCAGGGGCGGATCGCCGAAATGAAGACCGGTGAAGGTAAGACCTTGGTGGCTACCCTTCCCGCTTACCTGAACGCTTTGAGCGGTCAGGGTGTGCACGTGATCACCGTGAACGATTACCTTGCCCAGCGCGACAGCGAGTGGATGGGAAAGGTCTACCGTTATTTAGGGCTGAAGGTCGGTTTGGTGGTCAACGGGCTGAACCCCGAAGAAAAGCGCGCCGCCTACGCCGCCGATATTACCTACGGTACCAACAATGAATTCGGCTTTGATTATCTTCGGGATAATATGGCTCTTTATAAAGAGAGCTTGGTGCAGAGAGGTCATGCCTTTGCCATTGTGGACGAGGTAGACTCCATCTTGATCGACGAAGCCCGCACCCCGCTCATCATCAGCGGGCAGGGCGCCAAATCCACCGAAATGTATAAGCTTGCCGATGACTTTGTGAAGGGGCTTACTCCTTTTAAAGTGATCCGCACCGACGATAAAGCAGATTACGACACCTATGCCAAAATGGACTATCAGGAAGTTTTGATGGGGCGCTATCTGACCGAAGAGCAACACACGCAATTAAAGAATGCCGATTACCTCATTGAGGAAAAGAACAAGCATGTGACCTTAACGGCAAAGGGTATTGCAAAAGCCGAAGCCTTTTTCCATCTGGAAAATCTGGCCGATCCCTCCAATATGGAGATCAGCCACCACATCAATCAGGCACTTCGCGCACGGGGCATTATGCATCGGGACATCGACTATGTGGTCAAAGAGGGTCAGGTGCTGATCGTGGATGAATTTACCGGCCGTATTATGTACGGGCGGCGGTATAATCAGGGTCTCCACCAAGCCATTGAAGCCAAAGAAAATGTGACGGTAGAAAAGGAAAGCAAGACCTTGGCTTCCATCACCTTGCAGAATTATTTCCGTCTTTATAAGAAATTATCGGGTATGACCGGTACTGCCTTGACCGAAGAGGATGAATTCCGTCACATCTATGCATTGGATGTGGTAGAGATCCCCACCAACCGTCCCAACATTCGGGAGGATCTGCCCGATGTGGTCTTTAAGACCGAGAAGGGCAAGTTCCTGAACGCTTTAAAGCAGATCGAGGAATGCCATGCCAAGGGTCAGCCGGTGCTGGTGGGTACCATTTCCATTGAGAAAAGCGAACTGCTCAGCGCCCTTTTACGCAAGCGGGGCATTCCCCACCATGTGCTGAATGCAAAGCACCACGAAAAGGAAGCTTCTATCATTGCACAGGCAGGGCAATACGGTGCGGTGACCATCGCCACCAATATGGCGGGGCGCGGTACCGATATTATGCTGGGCGGTAACGCGGAATTTTTGGCCAAAGAGGCGTTGCGCAAAAAAGGCTACGAAGAAGAGATCATCAGCGAAGCCACCGGCTATGCGGAAACCGATAACGAGACCATTCTGGAAGCCAGAAAGTTTTATCAAGACACCTTGGAACAGCATAAAGAAACCATCCGTTTTGAAGCCGAGCGGGTTCGGAAAGCAGGCGGTCTCTTTATCTTGGGTACCGAGCGCCACGAAAGCCGCCGCATTGACAATCAGTTGCGGGGCCGTGCCGCCCGTCAGGGTGACCCCGGTACCACCCGTTTTTACCTTTCCTTGGAGGATGACTTAATGCGTTTGTTCGGCGGAGAGCGGGTCAATGCTATGATGACCACTCTGAAGTTGCCCGAAGAGATGCCCATTGAAGCCAAACTGCTGACCGGCGTGATTGAAAAGAGCCAAGAGCGGGTAGAAGGTGCCAACTTTGCCCGCAGAAAGCACGTTTTGGAATACGACGATGTAATGAGCAAACAGCGCGAATTGATCTATGATCAACGCCGTCAGGTTCTGGACGACAGTGACCTGAAGGAGACCGTTCTCAAAATGATGGACGATTATATCGCCGCAGAAGTAACCCGCAATCTTGCGGGAGAAGACACCACCCTTTGGAACTTTGATGCGCTGCATCAAACCTTTGACGGGCTGTTCCTCTCCCCCAATGATCTGAAATACACCTCCGAAGAATTGATGGAACTGGATCCCGCGGATGTAACCGATCTGCTCATTGAAAAAGGGCACGCCGCCTATGCCGCCAAGGAGCGGGAATTGGGCAGTGAGACCATGCGGGAAGCCGAGCGGGTGGTGCTCTTACGGAGCGTGGACCGCAACTGGATGGAACACATCGACAATATGGACGATCTGAAGCAAAGCATCGGGTTGGAACATTATGCACAGCGAAACCCTGTGGTCGAATTTAAGTTCCAAAGCTACGACATCTTTGATGCCATGATCGAAACCATCAAAGAAAACACCGTGCGCGGTATTCTTTCTTTGCGCTTACGCAAGGAGGAAGAGGTGAAGCGCGAGGCGGTGGTTAAGGAGACGGGAACCTCCGCCGGCACCGACGGCACCACCCCGAAAAAAGCACCCCAGCGGGTAGCAAAAAAAGTAGGTCCCAACGATCCCTGCCCCTGCGGAAGCGGGAAAAAGTATAAAAAATGCTGCGGATCTCCCGCCAGAAATAATGAGTAAAAGAACAAAAAGTTCTCACCAATTTAGGCGGATAACAAAATGATGTTAGCCGAACGGCTAAATGATGTTTACGGCTTTGCCGCAAAATGATGTTGTGTCCTGCGGACACAAACACAAAAATAAAAGAACTACCGAAGGGCTACCCCTTCGGAAGTTCTTTTATTTTTGAAACAACGGCGTGGAAAAATAACGCTCGGCGGTATCGGGAAGAACCGTGACCACGGTTTTGCCTTTTCCCAGTTTCTTTGCCAGCTTAATGGCAGCCGCCACATTGGTGCCGCTGCTGATGCCGCACATAATGCCTTCTTTGGCAGCGAGGTCTTTGGCGGTTTGAAGCGCCTCATCGTCTTTAATAATGCAAACATCATCAAAGATCTCCTGATTCAGAATGGCAGGAATTACACCGTCGCCGATTCCCATCTGCACATGGGTGCCGATGGAGCCGCCGGACAGGATGGCGGCATTCTCGGGCTCCACTGCCCAAATGGTCATATCGGGATTCTGCGCCTTCAGCGCTTCCCCGATGCCGGTGATGGTGCCGCCGGTACCGATACCGGAGCAAAAACCGTGGATGGGTTTCCCCACCTGCTCCAAGATCTCCATACCGGTCACAGACCGCTGAACGGCGGTGTTGGCAGGATTTTCAAACTGCTGGGGAACAAAGACCTTGGGATCCTCTTCCTTCATTCTCAAAGCGATGGCAAGACATTCCTCAATACAAGCACCGATATTGCCTGCATCGTGCACCAAGATCACCTCGGCACCGTAATGCTCCACCAGCTTGCGGCGCTCTTCGCTGACCGAATCGGGCATAATGATCTTAACCTGATAGCCGCGCACTGCGCCCACCAAGGAAAGACCGATCCCCTGATTGCCGCTGGTAGGCTCCACGATGATGGACGCGGGAGTCAACAGCCCTTTTTCCTCTGCATCGCGGATCATATTATAGGCCGTGCGGGTCTTGATGGAGCCGCCCACATTCAGCCCTTCAAATTTTACCAAAATTTCAGCACCCTCGGGATCGCCCATATGCTGCAGACGGATCATGGGGGTATTGCCCATTGCATCTAAAATGGAATTACAAATCATCGCGAAAACCTTTCAATTATCAAAATCTTTATTATTCTATCATATTCTTTATGATTTTGCAATGACAAAAAATAAAGCGCCTCAAGGGCGCTTTATTAAGCTTTCAATGTTTCAAAGATAGATTCCCAAAGAGTTTCATCCTGCGCGGTCATCCGCTCCCAATCGAAGGAGTTCTTAAAGGCTTCCTTTTCCTCCTCGGTCTTAAAGCCTTTCTTCATTGCCTTTTGATAGGTTTTGAAGAAGGCATCCTTATAGGTCACCGCGTCGGCAGTATAATTAGGGTTATGACCTTTGCCCCGCACCTTTAAGAAGGTGACATTTTTTTGCTCCCGAAGGGCATTTTGCAACACATCAAAATGCAAGGCACAGCGAACGGTAGGATCATCCTCCGAATGGATCACCAATACCTTGGCATCGGTCTTTTTCAAGGACTCGGCGGCGTGAACCGCGGCAAATTGCGGTTCCTTTGCCAAGATCTTTTGATACAGTTTTTTCGAAAAAACGCCGAAGAACTGCTTCAGCACCTGCTCCACCGAAACAAACCCTGCCATTGCCACCAGATGCTTTACATCAGGATAAAAGGCGGCGATATTCAGGGTAGAAAAGGCACCCCAGCTATGCCCCACCACCGAAAAGGTATGGTTGGGATAATCGGCTTTCAAAGCAGAAAGAGCATCGTTCAGATCCTTTAAGGATTGGGGGAAGCCGCCGGTATCCTCACCGCCGGACTCCATACAGCCGGTATGGTCATAGGCAAAAACCCGATACCCTTCCCTTGCCAGAAGTTCGATCTCCTTCATATAGCCGCGATGACCGCTGCCCATTCCGTGATCAAACACCACAATGCGGTTGGGCACCGCCTTGCCATAGGTATAAAAATAGCCTTGCAACAGATGCCCGTCGGAAGAACGGAAGGAATAGGGCTCTTTTTGCAAGCCCTCAAAATCTGCGGCAGAAAAATAGAAGATCGCGCCGTTTTCATCGGCACGGGAGCACACCGCCTGTTGATAGATCTTTTCAATCAGGTGCATCGTTCCAATCATATTAACCATTCCTTTTCCAATACATATACTCTTTGACAGCCTTATTAAAATACAGCAAGCCCGCAACGGCAAGATTGATCAGAATAAACAGGATCCATCCGCCGTAAAACAGCACCTGATGGCGCAAAGCCGCTTCGCTTACATCAAAAAACACCATGGTGGCCGCCATTCCGAGAATAACATTGGCAACGGCGATCAACGCATAAAGATGACGCACCCAAGTATATCCGCCCAGCAATAAAGCGGCAAAAATGATACTGCCGACGCTGAACACCAACTGCTGAAAATTAAAATTAAAAAGAAGCGCAAACAATGCGCAAAGGATCTCGCTTCCCGCAATCAGCCAAAGGAAAAGTTTTCCTTGCTTTAATTGTTTTGTTTGCATCTCTTCCAAGTTGCTCATAGGATCACCTCTGCTTACATTATAAAGGCATATACAATAAAAGGCAAGAAAAAACCGCGAAAGCAATGCTTTCGCGGTTTTCAGCGTGTCAAAAAGCACTTTTATATTTTTTGACACGCTGGAAGACTCTCAAAAATGGTTCCGAATTTGTCAAACCGCTCTCGTCGGCGTATATCGATACGGTAGAGAGCGGTTTGGCAGATAGCAGAAAAATTCAATTAAAATGCGGCCCACGGCCGCATTTTTTCATTATTCCACGAGGAGATAAAGAACTATTCTTTATGTTTCTGCTTATGGGGCGACACTAATATTGCTTAAACGCTTTGTTTCTTTTTTCTGCGGTCGGGGCCGTTTTTGACAGTCTAAAAAACCGCGAAAGCAATGCTTTCGCGGTTTTTTTACTTAAGATACATAGTTATCGAAATAGCCCTGAACCAACACAACGGGAGTACCCTTATCACCGGAGCCGCTGGTCAGATCGCAAAGGGAGCCGATCAAGTCGGTCAACTGACGGGGGGTGGTGCCTTGGGAGGCCATATTGCCCACCAAGTTCCCTTCCTTGGCACGGATACTATCGGAAATTGCTTTCTTCAATTCCTCGCCGGAGAGGTCGCTGAAATCATTATCGGCAAGATACTTCAGCTTCAGCTCATTGGGAGTACCGATCAAGCCGTCAGTAAAAGCGGGAGAAACAACGGGATCTGCAAGTTCCCAAATCTTCCCTTGAGGATCTTTGAATGCACCGTCGCCATAAACCATCACTTCCACGCACTTGCCGGTGGCCTTCAGAACGCGTGCCTGAATATCCAGCACCAGATCCTTACACTCACGGGGGAAGAGTTTGATCTTATTTTCAGTGGATTTATTGGAGCCCAACAGACCGTATTTTTCATTACAGCCGCTGCCGTTTACGGGCGCATTCATCAAATCATCCAAGCTGCATACCACCTTGGCACCGTTGGCAAGCAGGATCCGCTTGGTGCGGGCACGGGAATGGATATCGCAGTTGATGATGCAATCGGTATAATCCAGAATGGTCTTTGCCTGATTGGCGAAAACGATCTCCACTTCGGCGCCGCATTCACGCACCAAATTGCAGTAATACTCCACATAGTCCACACCGGTGAACTCATGCTTATTCTCACCAAACAGCTCCCGGTACTTTTCCAAGCTCAACACATCGCTATAGGGATTTATGCCTGCTTCATCGATCTTATCCAGACTGACCAGTTCATTTCCCACCTCATCGGAAGGATAGCTGAGCATCAGCACGACCTTTTTCACACCCATAGCGATACCGCGCAAGCAAATGGCAAAGCGGTTACGGGAAAGGATGGGGAAAATCACACCCACGGTATCCCCGCCCAGCTTAGCCTTTACATCGGCGGCAATATCTTCCACACTACAGTAATTGCCCTGTGCACGAGCAACGATGGATTCGGTTAAGGCGATAACATCACGGTCACGCAGGGCAAACCCTTCTGCTTTTGCAGCTTCAAGTACACTCTGGGTAACGATTTCGGCGAGGTCATCTCCCTCGCGAATAATGGGGCAACGAATACCCCGTGATACGGTTCCGACTTTGCGTTCCATTGGTATCATCCTTTCTTTATTAAACAAACAAGAGCGGATTCAAAATGAACCCATTTTTTCACCTTAAATAGTATATACCAACACACGGTATTTTTCAAGAAAAATTTTTTGAAATTAATAGCCGTATTTTTTCTGTTTGATCCGCAAAAAGACAAACCCCACCAAAACTGCCATCAATTCCGCCACCACAATGGAATACCAAATACCATCGATTCCCCAGATCAGGGGCAATAAAAGCACGGCGGCTACCTGAAAGACCAAGGTGCGCAAAAAGGAGATCGCTGCCGAGGTAACACCGTCGTTCAGGGCGGTGAAAAAGCCGGAGAAAAAGATAGCAAGACCCGCAAATAAAAAGGAAAAGGAAAAGATCACAAATCCTTTTTGGGTCAGGTCGTACAGCGTTTGATCATAGCCCACAAACAACTTGGAAAGGGGTGCCGCCAGCAGCAAAGCCGCGCCCAGCATTGCCACCGAAAAGATGCCGATGATATAGATGCTTCGGCGAAGTAGACCCTTTAATTCTTCCTGATTTTGAGCGCCGAAATGGTAGCCGACAATCGGAGCGGAGCCGATGGAATATCCGATAAAAACGGCAATAAAGATCATATTGACATACATCATGGTGCCATAAGCGGCAACACCGTTTTCCCCTGCGTATTTCAAAAGTTGGATATTATAAAGCATTCCCACCAAAGACATCGAGAGGTTGCTCATCAGTTCCGAAGAGCCGTTGGTGGTGGCCTTCAGCAGAGCCTTGCCGTCAAACCCTGCCCGCACCAAGCGCAAGCGGCTGCGGTTCGGAAAGCCGAAATAGAATAAGGGCGCCAATCCACCGATCATTTGGCTGACAGCGGTTGCCGCCGCGGCCCCTTTGAGCCCCAAGGGGAACACCGCCACCAAAAGAGCATCCAGCACCATATTGGCGACCCCCGAAGCCACCGTGAACACCAGCCCAAGCTGAGGCTTTTCGGCGGTGATAAAGAAGCTTTGGAATTCCATCTGCAAAATAAAGGCAGGATTTGCAAGAAGGATGATGCGTCCATAGGTGACGCAATCCTCCAGCATCTGCCCCTCTGCTCCCAAAAGAGCGGCAATGGGGCGCAAAAAGAGAAGTCCCAACACCGAGATCAAAATACCGATCAGAAGAGAAATATATATAAAAAAGGAAAAATAGCGGTTGGCTTTTTCATCCTTTCCCTCCCCCATGGTTTTGGCTACCAAGGCACTTCCGCCGGTACCGAACATAAAACCCACCGTGCCCAAGATCATTAAAAAGGGCATAATAAAGTTTACGGCAGCAAAAGGGGTCTTGCCCACAAAATTAGACACGAAAAAGCCGTCTACCACTCCATAGATGGACGTGAAGATCATCATCACGATAGACGGCAAAGTGAACCGCAGCAAGCGGCGGCAATTAAAATGGTCAGATAAACGGATGGACATTACACAGTCTCCAAAGCAATTAAAATTTCTTCTAAATTCTCATCGGAATATTCGATCTCGGCGGAGTACATCCGCGCCCCTTCCGCCAAAGAGCACGGAAGGGCGGAAATAAGCGCTACACTTAATAAAGCAAACAGCAAGCGTTCCCGCAAGCGACCGTCTTCCAAAGCGCCCGCAAGATGGCGATAGACAAAATAAACCGCCAACTGCTCCAAGGCAACAGGGTCTTTTTCGGTATGGGACTTTGCCGCCGCCAAAAGAGCATCCCAAGCGGGATCCAAGCGCTCCAATTTTTGATAAAAGGGGATCCAGTGGGAGAGGTTCCACTCTACTCCGTCGGAGAGTTGCATTAAGCGCTCCTCGATGGGTTTTGTGCGATCCTGCAAAACGGAAATGATCTGCTCACGGCAGGCGAAAAACACCTCTTCCTCCGGAAGGGGTGCGCCTTCATATTGGGAAAGGGTCACAGGTTCTTTTTGCGCGAGGATCAGTTCTGCGGCGGCCTCACAGCAAAGCCCCAAGCCCATCTCCACCCGATCGGAAAAATCATTGCGAAAGCGGGGATGGTCGGTACAGATTTGGCAAAGAGCATCCTCCCCCACTTGGGTAATAATGCGGCAAAGACCCTGCTCATTCAAAAAAGGGCACCGTTCCTGCGCATCCAGCAAAATGGCACCGTCGCCGATCTTTTCAGCGATCCAAGGGATGCTTTGATAGCGATCAAGGGTCCCCTCATCCACTTCGATCTCCCACCCGATACAGCAACTATGGCGGCAACGGTCGGCAATACAATGAAATTTATTATAATAATTAGGAATGATCCGCTTCATACAACATAATCCTTCAGTTTAGGGATGCGGTGCAACGCAAAAGACAGCCCCAGCGCAACGAAAAACACGGGAATACCAAACAACAGCAACACGGAAGAATGGGAGCAAAGCGCCGAAAAGAGATCCAACGCAAGTACATGGGATAAGTAGATCCCAAAGCTGTAACGGGAAAGGGAAACAACAGACGCATGCCGGTTCCAAGGATGGTATTTTGCAAAAACAAAGATCGCCACCGCCATTGCCAGTACATTCAGCGACATATAAACATAAAACATTCCGCTTGGCGCCCCCACCTTTTGGGAATGCCACGCGGTGAGCAGTACGGTAGCAAAAAAGCCAAGCACGCCAAGGGCATACACTACTCCACGCGCAAGTTTGGGCAGTTCATATTGATGGAGATAGTGCCCCAAAACAAACACAAAGAAATAGCAAACAGAAACAATATTAATATTCATTGCCCGAAGGATCAACTCTCCAAAGGGAACGGAAACACCCAAAAGCGTCAACAGATTTACCACACGGGGGATCAAAATAAAAACGGTTCCGAAGAGGATCAAAAACCATTGGGTTCTCTTTTTGGTACGGGTCAACTTCTTCAAAAGGGGAACAAAAAGATACAGTCCTGCAATCAAGAAGAGAAACCACATATGGTACTCCCCTTTCAGCAGAGTGAGCGGCAATTCCTTCAAGGGCATTCCCCGCCACAGATCCACAATTCCGTAAATCACCGACCAAAAGCCAAAAGCGGCGGCAATTCGAAGGAGATTTTTCTTGAAAATGGCTGTAAAGGAAATTTCCTTTGCAGGATCTAAGAACAAGGCGCCGCTGAGCATCACAAAAACAGGTACCGCCCAGCGAACGGCGCCATCAAGCCAATTCAGAGCATTCCACAGCACGCCGTCCACCGCTTCTTTTTCCCAAAAACGGGCGAAAAGGTGGAGAAAAACCACCGCCACGGTGGCGGCGACCCGCAAAACATCAAAATAATAGACTCGTGCTTTTTGCATTAAACTCTCCCCTTTCCCTTTGATATGTTCAGTATAACGGAATTTACGAAGATTTGCAAGGTTCTTCTTGCTTATTTCAATCATAAATAAAAGCTCCCGCAATTCAAGTTGCGAGAGCTTGGTTCTTTATTTTTTTAATACGATGGAAAACGCAAACAACATTCCGCAGTCCTTGCAGGCTTTACAACGCACCTTATATGCCTTGGGACGCAGTTTGTTTTCTGTTCCTTTTTCAATGAACACGGTATGCTCAAAAGACCGTCCACTACCTGTTCACTCTTACAGTTTGGGCAATTCATTTCCTTCTCCTTTCAGTTGCGAGAGCACTTTTCTGCATCAATGGCAAGAACCAGCATCAAAGCGCAAAGCGCATCCTTCGGATCGCGCACATCGATCACATATGTATCGGTCCAATTCAGCAATTCTTTGGAAACGGTAGCGATCTGCTGACCGGAAGCATTCAAAATCTCATAATCCCATTCAAAAAAGCTTCCTTCTACCTGCCAGCCGTTATAATCAATATTAAAGCGCGGGGTAAAGAAGGTGAATTCCTTATTGATACACCCGACATATTGCTCACCCAAGTACATTTCAAACTTCGGCAAGAAGGTAAAGATCCGCTCTTTCACCATACCGATCTCCCGCTCATTGGCATCGAAGATCTTCAGGCAATGCCCCCAAGAAAGCTGACCGCAAACGGTATAGACCGTCTCCCCTGCTTCATTGTAGATATCATAACTATCGAACCAAGAAAAAAAGCGTTGCTTAAATAATAGTTTCATTGAAGTTCCTCCTTACAATCGAATCAACAACAGCCAAGCCAGACCATAATAAGACACCACGGCGATCAGGTCATTTACAGTGGTGATCAGGGGACCTGACGCCACCGCAGGGTCTACTTTTATTTTTTTAATAAAGATGGGCACCACCGTACCCATAACGCCTGAAAGCAGCATGGAAACCGTCAGCGCCGCGGCGATACAGGCAGAAACCGAAAAAGCCACCCTCACGCTTTGGGCTTTCACCAAAATCAAATATCCGCCCGCAGAGAAAAAGGAAAGCGCGCCCACCAAAAGACCGTTGGTCAACGCGATGCAGCTTTCTTTTAAGATCAAGGTTGCTTTTTCTTTTCGCTTGACCGTACCGCTGTTTAACACCCGAACGGTTACCGCCAAGGATTGGGTACCCACATTCCCTGCCATGGCTAAAATCAGCGATTGAAAGCCCATCAAAAGCGGTAATTGGGCAACCACCCCTTCAAACAGCCCCACAACGCCTGAGATCAACAGCCCCAGCACAAACAACACGATCAGCCACGGCAACCGTTTTTGAATGCTCTTTTTTAAGGGTTCCCTAAGATCCCCGTTTTGGGGAAAAGACTCATGAAATAAATCGGACATACTCATCCTCCTTGGTTCAAAGGGACACTTTTTGATGCCCCACTCTTTCATATTATGACCAGGGAGGTTTTTTATATTTGAAAGCCGCTTATTCTTTCTTCAAAATTCCGCTGACGCGAATTTCTTCCACCGCAAGGGCAATCTCTTGGGGAGGAATGGTGAGCGCGAAGCGCACATAGCCTTCGCCCATAGGTCCGAAGCTGCAGCCGGGAGTGCAAAGCACACCGCACTGCTCCACCAGCTTCATACAGAACTCCATACTGTCGGTAAAACCATCGGGCAAGGGCGCCCACACAAACATACTTCCCTTGCTATCGGGCACCTGCCAACCGATGGAACGTAGCCCTTGACAAAGGGCATCGCGGCGGTCCTGATACATTTTCTTTTGCGCATTTACGGACTCTTTCGGACCGTTTAATGCGGCGATCGCCGCCTGCTGAACAGGCAAAAACATTCCGAAATCGATCTGACTGCGCAGTTTACGGAATGCCGCCACCACGTCTTTTCTGCCCACCAGAAAACTGATCCGTGCGCCGGTGACATTAAAACTTTTGGAAAGGCTGAAAAATTCTACGCCCACATCCATGGCACCGGGGGTATTGAAAAAGCTGTTGCCCTCCACCCCATCGAAAATAATATCACTGTATGCATTATCGTGAAGGATCAGCACATCATATTTTTTCGCAAAAGCCACGATCTCTTCATAGAGTTCGGGAGTGCCCACACTGCCCACAGGATTGGCAGGCAGGGAAACGATCATATATTTAGCGCGACGCGCCACCTCTTCGGGAATATCCGCCACCCGAGGCAAAAAGCCGTTTTCTTTTCCCATGGGATAATACCACGGCTCTGCGCCCGCCATTTTGGCGCCTGCAATGAAAACAGGATAGCAAGGGGTGGGCAACAGCACCGTGTCCCCCTCATCGCAGAGAACCATTCCGATATGCCCCATTCCCTCCTGACTGCCGTTGCAGCTTGCCACTTGGTCGGGCGTAACAGACACCCCGAAGCGGGTTTGATAATAATTGCAGACCGCCTCCAACAGTTCGGGAATATCTCTCAAACTATAGCGCCAATTCTGAGAGTCCATTGCCGCATCGGCAAGGGCCTTACGGATATGCACGGGCGTTTCAAAATCAGGAGTGCCCACACTCAAATTGTAGATCTTGCGCCCTGCCGCTTCCAGCTCCACCTTTTTATCGTTCAGTGCGGCGAAAATCTCATCGCCGAACCGATCCATACGCTTTGAAAAGTTCATTCTTTGCTCCGTTCTTTTACGAGTCTGCATCATTCCTGCAAAACAGAAGATGCTTTACAATCTTCAATATTATAACATATTTTTCATAAATTTCTACATATTTCTCGCAAATTCCCTTTGGCAGAAATCGCCGTTTTCACCCTAATCCACAGCAATTCGAATGTTTCCTGTTGAGGTGACGATCTCGCATCTGCCGCCGGACGCAGATTTGGGCACATCGACCTTACCGGTGGAGGTCTCGGTGATGAATACCTTTTCCGAAAGTAAAGTGCCCGTCACATTTCCCGTGCTTGTGCGCACAAAGATCTCCGAGGCATCGCTGTATTCAAACACCACAGATCCCGTGTCATTCTCGATAGAAAATCGTCCTGTTGCCACAACGGATTTAAGCGTTATACTCCCTGTATTCCCTGTTGCAAAAAGATCCTTACAGGGAACCTCGTCTAAGGTGATTCTGCCGGTATCTGTTTCAAGGGTAATATCCTTTTGAACTTTCACCGACTTGATGTTGATCTTTCCCGTGCTTGTGGAAAGCTTCAACTCTCCTGCCGTCAGTTCCTCTGCGCGAATCGTTCCGGTGCTCACCTCCACTTCAACAGTCCCCGATGCTGAAGCAAAGCAATGTACATGGGAAGTATCGCCCTCAATTTGAATGGTTTCAAAGGAAAAATCCTTAGGCAATGTGATATCCCCCGTATCCGTTTCAATCTTCAAAGATGCATACTCCTTTTGGGGCAAATAAACGGTCATCTTCGGGGTTTGAAAAGAAAAAGTGATATGCTCATACCATTTTCGTGTATCAACGGTATCAATCAGAAGAGTATCGTTTTCCACGGTGGCGGAATGCTTTATTTTCGCGTTTTCAAAGCAAACCACCTTACATTCTTCTCCCTCGGCGGGCAAAAATGCGATCTCCGTTGTATCCACATCGATGGCGATATTGGCGAATGCCTCGCCCACTTCATAGGTATTGGTCTCATATGTCTCGGTGCCGATTTCGGCGAAGTTCCACTTGTTCATTGTCAGTCCTCCCACGAAAAGCATCCCACCCAGCAGCATGAGCACCGCCGCAATGATCAGCCATATTTTTGCCGCATTACTCATTATAGCGCCTCCTTTTTCATAAACAGTGATTTGATGCCCAAGGCAATCTTTTTGGTCAGCAATACGAGTCCTTTTGAAGCGGCTTTACTGCCAAAGAACAAAAAGATGGTCAATCCCATACAGCAAAGACCTGCCCCCAGCATCGCAAGGCCAATAAGTCCATTGCCCTGAACAGCAAAGATCCCTGCCGCAACAACCCCGCTCAAAGCACATGCCGCCACCGAGACCACAACCGCCCACAAAGAAACAACCGCTGACCAGAACACCACATAAACCGAAAGGATCACAGCGAATGCCGCAATCATCAGGGAAAGCCAGATGGGAGAGCCCAACACAAGGAGCACAATTTCCCAAGCCTTTAAGGCTCGGTTGGGCTTTACCCGTTCTTTTACCAATTTGGTGAGAGGAGTGTCTGCCAAGATTTGGGTGACCACCGCATCCACGGCACCGATCTCCCCCACCGCCTCGGCTTCGGAAAGACCTTCTTCCATACGGTCGTCGATCATCTCGCCGTAAAAGCCGATGCGCTCTTCCACATCCTCCTGCGGCAAGCCCGAAAGCCCTTGGCGCAGTTTGGAAAGAAATTCTTGTTTATTCATTTATATTCCCCTCCTCGCTTACAAACCGATAAATGGACATCATTTCCTTCCATTCATCCTTAAAATCCTCAATGCGCTTGAACCCAAGCGGGGTGATATGATAATATTTTCGAAGTCTGCCGCCGTGCTCTGCGGTGCGCACCGTCAGCATATTTGCAGTTTCCAACCGCTTAAGAATGGTATATAAAGTGGACTCGGAAAGTTCCATATAGGGCTTCATATCTTTAATGATCTTATAGCCGTACGAATCTTCGTTTTTGATTGCCGCCAAGACGCATACATCCAAAAGACCGCGCTTTAACTGAATGTCCATAGAATACCTCCCTTCACATAATACATCATATCACGAAGTATTAATTTTGTCAATAAAAACAGCAGAGAGGATTTAAGCCTCTCTGCCATTTCATTAATTTATAAGTCATAACGCGCAATTATTCCCACTTATTGTGCCTGCTGTTCTGATTATTTGAAGTACCCATATTATCAAACTGTACGATGGATGCTTATCAAAACCTTATCGGCGGTGGTAAATCACCGGGTAGTTGAAAGTTCCCCCTTAGAGCAGTATCTTTGATGAAATTACTGCATCAAACAGAGCCTCGCCCCAAATTCGGCAGCCTTCTTGATTTGGATGGCCTCCGTATTTTGCTTTATGCGGTTGTTGTTCGCTTTCTGAAAGAAATTTCACACAATCAAACACAAATGATGTGTTTTTCAAATCATTTAGTATGAAATAATTTACATCGTGCCATATAATCTGACGTTCGGGCGAGTAATTAAACGGTGGGACAGTCTGGACAATAACAATGGCACCTGCCTCACGCAACTTATCAACAATAATCTGCAGATTCTTCTTGATCTGATCAGCATTGTAACCTTGCAGAATATCATTTACACCGAAGCACACAAATACAATATCATTCTGCTTTGCTTTGAACAACCATATTCCATCGCTTGCGGCATCATCGGCCCTGCCAAATCCAAGACCGAGATTCCAATAGGCGTAGTCTCTGCCAAGCTTTTCCGCAAAAACTGCGTTCCAATGTGCGTAAGAATTGATCGGTGTACCAATTCCCTGTGTTATGGAATCCCCTAAAAAAGCAATTCGTTTTTTTGCGCTTCTGTCAACGCCGACCATAGATGCAAACGGATGCAGCTTGGAAGCGATCCATTCTCCGTCTTGATATACAAAAGATGGGATTATGCTTTCCTCATGATAAGGGATGGTTTTTCCGGAAAATGTTATTTCCAGGTAAACATACTCGCCGGTCTTTAAGCTCAGTTCTACCGGATCGGATGCAAAAACTTCACCCGGATTTACTCTTTTTCGTTTCTCTCCCGAAAAGAATACCTGTTTTTTTCCTTTAGGCTGCTCGAATGAATGCTTATCACAAAATGATGAAACACCAACATATGCCTCTTCTATCTTCCAGGAATCAATCACCAAATTTTTGTGGCTGATTGAGCCGTTTGAAAAAGTACTATCGATTATATTTGAAAACAAAAATGAGTAGGAATAACTTCCTTCTGCAAAAACCTGATAAAGCGTACAGCTTTTTACAAGCGCGGTTTCATCATCTCTGCAGAAAAAATGCTGATTTCCACTTCCCGCAAGCGTATTTGAGCTGAAATTCTTAAAATAATCCATACATTTGCCTCCTAAATAAACTGCAGTGCAGCAAAGCATCCTCAATAAGGATAATCCATTAAAAGTCCCTATTGAGATCATAAATAGCCGTATCGATTGGAGCTTCACATACGATTTGCATTATTCTGCTAAAACGCCTGAATCCTCTTTGTCTCCATCGTCTCAAGGCACTTTTGAGCCAATAGACACTATTCCGACTCACTCCCGAAAAAGATAACTTAAACAATTCTGTTTAAGTATTTTCGCTTGTGGGATTTATATTATCTGTATTATCCATAAGCTATGGACTATTAGATTTTTCGTTGCCATCGTGTTGCCACGCCGACAAATATATTATACGCAGACTAACTGAAAATTTCAAGGTTTAACTTCAGTGTTTTACCCGCTTACATAAAACTTCCCCAATCATTGCACCGCCGA
>JAZQET010000033.1:0-30095 GCA_045539135.1 Eubacteriales bacterium
CCAGGCAACGCAATTGATGAAGTCGGTGGGATAATTACCGTCGGGACCCTTGTACTGACGCTGAACGGCAACAGAGAAGGATGTGACGGAAATGTCGGAAGAGGTTTTTCTCAATTCCGGATTTGCAGTCAGACGACCGGTCAAAATTACTTTGTTGATCATGTTAGAATCCTTTCTTACTTTTCTTCTTTGTTCACAACGATGGAACGAAGAATGCCGTCAGTAATGCCGTAAATTCTCTCGCGCTCGGCAGGGAAAGCAACGGGTGCTGCAAAGTTGATCAGCACATAGTGACCTTCGGTGACGAAGTCGATGGGATAGGCAAGCTTCTTGACGCCCCAGTCTTCAACAGACTCGATAGTACCGTTCTTCTCGATCAAGCTCTTGAACTTCTCGACAGTAGCGGTAAACTCCTCTTCTGTTAAATTAGGCCGGGTGATGAAAATAGTTTCATACTTGCGAATTCCTTCAGCCATGATTTACACCTCCTTATGGACTTTTGGCTCATAAAATGAGCAAGGACCTTATTATTATACTATAAAATTAAATATTGTCAAGAAAAATATCGCTCAAATAAAAAATATTGCTTTTTTATGCCGACTATGATACAATATTCGTATTGAATTTGGACGGAGGGCGCGTTATGGCTAATGCCGAGATTTTTAAGACCGTATTTAAGGGCTATCAAAAGGATGAGGTCATCGCTTATATTGAAAATTTAAATGCCCAGTTATCTATGCTGCAAAAGGAACTGAACGAAGCAAAGGCTTCCTTGGAAGTGATGGAGCAGGAGCGCTTGGAAAATGTTGAGGCGCACGAGAAGGTTCTCGCAGATGAAGCGGCTCTGCGGGAAGAGATTCGCAATGAATTGACTGCAGCTTTAACTGCGGAGATGAATCATAAAGCGGAGAATGAAATGAAACCCGCCATGGAGCAAGAATTGCGTAAGGTGATCGAGGCTGAATTGGTGGCAAAATATGAAGATGCCGTGCGCGCAGAATTGACCAATCGTTTGCAGGGGCAGGCGGAAGAAATTGCTGATTTGCGTCGCCGTGCTCAGCTTTATGATGATAATCGCGAAGTACTGGCAGAACTGATGATCAAGGCAAAGAATGATGCTGCCGGTATTATTCAGGATGCTGAAGAATATGCCCGTCAGTTGCGCGAAGAGGCAGAACATAAATTTCGTATGTTGACTTCTGACTATGATCTTTTAAAAACCAATTTGCTTTCTGCCAAAGCGGAATTGGTTGATAAAATGGAGGATGCCATTAAGATCTTAAACGAATTTAACGGCGATTTTTCCTGCATGGATCAGGATGTTCAGCACTCTATGGCTCATTTGGATGAATAAAAGTAGCACCCGCAGTTTTAAATCTGCGGGTGTTTTTTAATTTCGAACAGTGGGAAGTGTGCAAAAGGGTGTTGGATTTTCGGGGTCATATAGGGTGTAGTTTTTGATGTTTTTGTTGAGACAGCCTGCCCGCGTTACACAATTAAACCCAAAACGATCGCGAAGATCGTCGACCGCAAAATCTAAATTATGATTGCGCAATCGCCGCCCGTAAGGGTCCCACAAAACCATTTGGAGATTTCCGTCGTCCTCTTCCAAATGCCCAACGCCGATGCCGATGGAGCGAACCGGTACTTTCAAATCGTAATGTTCTTCAAAAAGAGCGAGTGCTGCGTTTAGAATTTCTAAAGCATTATTGGTACAAACGGTAAGAGCGCGTTGGCGGGTGATGGTGCTTAGACGGTTGTTGCGAATTGAAATGGTAATGAGCGAACCGGCTAAATTTTTGTTTCTTAACCGTGTGGCAATATGCTCGGCAATCAGCATCAATTGCAGTTTGATCTCTTCTATGGTGGTGAGATCTTCAGGCGTTGTGACGGAGTTGCTGATTGATTTTTCCGGTTGAGGATCCAAAAAGCAATCGGAGGCTTCAATTCCGTTGGCTCGTTGATAAAGCTGAAGACCGATCTTTCCGAAATGCCTGAGCAGGAAAGCAGGATCTGTATGAGCCAACTGTCCAATGGTATAAATGCCGTATTGCGCCAGTTTTTCTTTGGTTGATGAGCCAACAAAAAGAAGGGCTGCAACAGGAAGCGGATGGACGATTCTTTCATAGTTTTCCTTGGAAATAATCGTTGTTGCATCCGGCTTTTTCATATCGCTTCCCAACTTAGAAAAGAAGCGGTTAAAGGAAACGCCGATGGAAACCGTTAAACCGAGTTCTTCGCGGACTTTGCGGCGGATTTCATAAGCGATCTTGGGGCCGCAACCGAACAATTTGGTGCTTCCTGTTACATTTAACCAGCATTCATCAATTCCAAAAGGGATGATCTCGTCGGTGAATTGCCGATAAATTTCGTTCACTTTTTGAGAAAAAAAGCGATAAGAGGCCATGTCGGGAGGAACTAACACCAGGGAAGGGCATTTCTGCTTCGCCTGCCAAATCGGCTCTCCGGTGGAGATGCCCATTTCTTTAGCTGCTTGATTTTTGGCCAAAATAATACCGTGCCGCTTATTGGGATCTCCTGCAACGGCAAAAACCTTTTCTTTCAAGGTGGGATCTTTTACGGCTTCTACCGAAGCAAAAAAGTTATTCAGATCAGAATGTAAAATAATTTGTTCCATCAGTAGGTTGACATAAAACTCCGTTTGTGTTAATATTAAAACACAAACAAAAGTTTGTGCTCAAAACGATTATAACACAAACAAGTATTTGTGTCAACAAAAAACATTGTTTATTCGGAGGAATAAAATGGTAAATATCGGAAAAAGGATCAAGGCTCTGCGCTTAGAAAAAGGATGGACCCATCGGCAATTAAGTGATATTTTGAAAATTTCGGTCGTTAGTATTTCCGGTTGGGAAAACGGTTCGCGGCAACCTTCGGCGGAAGCATTGATTTTATTGGCAAATGCTTTCAATGTTTCTGTGGACTATCTGCTTGGGGTTTCGGTGCAGTGGAAAAGGGGAAATGATGGTCTGCTGAATAAGCAAGAGCAAATGTTATTAGATCAATTCAGAAAATTGGATTGCCATGGAAAACGGGCGGTTGAAATGCTTTGCCGAATTGAAGGGGACAGAGCAGAAGAAAGCAAGGGGCAAATAAAACCTGCTAAAGTGCGGAAGGCCCAAAAACCAAATCGCTACATACCGAAGTTTTTGACTCCTTCGGCGGCAGGGTATTCTGTTCCTCTTGAAAATGAGGATTTTGAAATGCTTTTGGCAGATGATTCCGTTCCTCAAGAGGCGGATTTCGCGGTTCGGATCCAAGGCGACAGTATGGCGCCGTATATTAAGGACGGAGACACGGTGTATGTGAAACAGGATTGTAAACTGTCGGTAGGGGATGTAGGCATTTTTTCGGTGGACGGCGCTATGTATTGCAAGCAATATTATCCCGATGGGGAGGGAAATCTCACATTATTATCCGCCAATCGGGAAATGAAAGAGGCAGATGTTTATGTGTCGGCAGAAAGTGACTCGGTTGTGAATTGCCATGGCAAAGTGATTTTGAAAGAAAAGATCCCCACTATACTTTAATGAAAAGAGCCTGATTTCAGGCTCTTTTTTTATGGAAAAAAATTTAAAAAACGCACATACTAATGGCGGTGATGAAAGGTGGTCTACAAAAGAAGCGGATGGTTTTATATTGCATTATTTATGGCGTTTTCGGCATTGTTACTTCGCACATTTTGGCTATCGATCGGAGAAAATTCCGAAACAGCCGCATCGGTCGTAAATAACAGAAATGCCGACTTGATTTTATACCGTACCAAGGGATTGATTTATGATGAAAATCTTAATGTGTTGGCCGGAAATACACCGTGTTGGTATTTGGTGATCAATCCGCGGGAATTTGATCGTGCAAATATCAACAGTCTTGTGGGGTATACCGGAGAAAAGCGTGAGGTGTTGGCAAAGAGGTTAAGAAAAGAAACACCTTTTATTTTGCGAAGTGAAACAGAACCGACGTCCATGAGCGGCGTTTTTGTGTTTGAAGGAGTAGCGCGCTACAGCGGGTTGGCAAAACATTTATTGGGGTATTTGGACGGCGCAGGAGAAGTGGGATTGGCAGGCGTAGAAAAGGAATATAATGACTATTTGAGTCTGTTTTCTTCTTCTGTTTCTGTATCTTACAATGCAGATGCACTGCGTGGAATAATGGAAGGAGCGGAGCCGGGAAAAGAAGAGGGAACGGTTTCGAAGAACGGAGTAGTGCTGTCGCTGAATGCTGAACTTTGCCGTGCGTTGGAACAGTCGATGGATCAATATATCGAAGCGGGTGCCGCCATTATTTTGGATTGCAAGACGGGAGCAATCAAAGCAACGGCCTCTCGTCCGGTATATCGCGAAAATGCCATCGCAGACTATTTGAATTCCACTAAAGGTGAATTGATCAATCGAGCTTTTTCGGCACAAACCGTAGGCTCTGTTTTTAAGATTATTTTGGCTGCCTGCGCTCTTGAGGAGGGTTTGGAAGAGTTTTCATACACTTGTAACGGCGGAATTGTGATCGGAGATCTTACTTTTGCCTGTCATAATCATGAGGGGCACGGGATAATTGGTTTGCAGGACGCATTTGCACAATCCTGTAATTCTTATTTCATTGCATTGGGACAGATCTTGGGATATGATCGAATTTGGGAGATGGCAAGCCGCTTTGGTTATGGGGAACCGATTGAAGTGTTGGGATCAATGATTGCTTCAAAGGGATTGTTTCCCGAAAAAAGCAGTAATATGGCATTGGCAAACTTAAGCATCGGGCAGGGAGAATTATTGGCAACGCCTTTACAGATTGCGCGAATGACAGCGGTTGTGGCAAACGGCGGTATATTGCCGCAGATTTATCTGTATAAAGGGTTATATCTCAACAACAAAATGAAAACAGACGGTAGTAGCGAGGGGGTGCGAATAATTGATGCGGTAATTGCCGAAAAATTAAAATCCTATTGTATTGCTACGGTGGAAAACGGAACAGGTAAAGCGGCAAAGCCCGCAAAATATTCGGCGGGCGGAAAAACAGCCAGCGCACAAACGGGGATTATGCAAAATGGGAAAGAAAAACTGAATGTCTATTTTACCGGTTTTTATCCGGCGGAAGCTCCGCAATATGTGATCACGGTGTTTGCGGAAGATGGGGAGTCCGGCGGGAAAACTTGCGGTCCCGTTTTTCGGGAAATCTGCGATTTTATAGCGAAAAACGGCTTGACAGCAGGGGAAAGTGTGGTATACTAAAAGGGTATGGCGATGATGAAAAATCCCGTCTTTTCGGTTGCTTACAGAGAGAGAAGGATTGGTGAGAACTTCTTGCAAAAGGATCGGCGGCGGCTGTTTTTCGGAGCTATGCCGTATAATCGGCGTTAACGGATAAAAAATGAGTGGCACTTTCTGTGCAATTAGGGTGGTACCGCGGATTTTTCCGTCCCTATTTGTTCAGGGGTGCTTTTATATTTTTAGGAGGAAAAACAATATGAAGTATATGGGTTTGAATGAGATTCGGGAAAAGTTTCTTTCGTATTTTGAGTCGAAAGATCATTTGAGACTGAATAGCTTTTCTTTGGTTCCCAATAATGATAAGTCCCTGCTGCTGATCAATTCCGGTATGGCACCTATGAAAAAATTTTTTACAGGCGAGGTAACTCCGCCCCGCAAACGGGTCACAACCTGTCAGAAGTGCATCCGCACCCCTGATTTGGAGCGCGTAGGTCATACCGCTCGTCACGGTACTTATTTTGAAATGCTGGGTAATTTCTCCTTTGGTGATTATTTCAAAGAAGAAGCCATTGCCATGGCTTGGGAATTCTTGACCGAAGTGATGGAGATTCCCGAAAATCTGCTTTGGCCCTCGATCTATGAGAGCGACGAAGAGGCCTATGCTATTTGGAAAGATCAAATCGGTGTGCCCGAAGAACATATCGTGCGCTTGGGTAAGGCGGATAATTTCTGGGAGCACGGTACCGGTCCTTGCGGTCCTTGCAGTGAGATCTATTTTGACCGCGGCGAGAAATACGGGTGCGGTTCTCCCGATTGCAAGCCCGGATGTGATTGCGATCGCTATATGGAGATTTGGAATAATGTATTCTCCCAATTCAATAATATGGGCGATGGCACCTACACCGAGTTGGAGCATAAGAACATTGATACCGGTATGGGTCTGGAGCGTCTTGCTTGCGTAATGCAGGGTGTAGACAATATGTTCGAGGTGGACACCATTCGTAATATTTTGGATAAAGTTTGCGAACTGGCAAATGTGACTTATGGTAAGGACAATCAAAAGGATACTTCCATCCGTGCCATTACCGACCATGCCCGTGCATCTACCTTTATGATCTGTGACGGTATTATTCCTTCGAATGAAGGACGCGGCTATGTGTTGCGGCGCTTGATCCGTCGTGCAGCTCGTCACGGGAAGCTTTTGGGCATTCAGGATGCATTCTTGCCCGAACTGTGTGATGTGGTAATCCGCGAGAATAAAGACGGTTATCCCGAATTGGTCGAAAAAGAAAGCTTGATCAAAAAAGTGATTTCTTATGAAGAGGCATCTTTTGCCAAGACCATCGATCAAGGTCTTGCAATTTTGGAAGAGTTTACTGCAAAGGGCGGCGTTCTTTCCGGCGCTGATGCTTTTAAACTCTATGATACCTATGGTTTCCCCTTGGATCTGACCAAGGACATTCTTGAGGAAAAAGGAATGACCTTGGACGAAGAGGGCTTCAAAAAGCTGATGGAAGAGCAGAGAAACCTTGCCCGTTCCTCCCGTAAGGCAGCAGATGCCGAGTCTTGGAAGAGTGACGGTGTTTCTTTGGAAGGCATTGAAAAAACAGTCTTTTTAGGCTATACTGCCGATGAAGCGCCTGCCAAGGTGCTGGCTTTGGTTTCCGACGGTGAACAAAAAGATACGATTCTGGAAGGCGAAAAAGCCATTGTGATTTTGGATCAAACCCCCTTCTACGGAGAAGGCGGCGGCCAGGTTGGGGATACCGGCTTAATTACTGCAGACGGAATTTGCTTTGCTGTTGAGAACACCACCAAAAATGCAAGCGGTCTCTTTATGCATATGGGTGTTCTGAGTCAAGGTGCTTTGAGTGTTGGCGATCAGGTTGAAGCGAAGATCGATGTGGAGCGTCGTTCTGCCATCCGCCGCAATCACACCGCCGCGCATTTGTTGCAGGCGGCTTTGCGTGAGGTTCTCGGAAACCATGTGGAGCAGGCGGGTCAGTTGGTGAATGACCGTGCAATGCGATTTGACTTTACTCATTTCTCTGCCCTTACAACCGAGGAATTGCAAGCGGTAGAACGCCGCGTAAATGAGATTGTGCTTAGCGGCATTGAAGTGTTGAATTATGAAACCGGTATTGAGGAGGCACGCGCCAAGGGCGCAATGGCCCTCTTTGGTGAGAAGTACGGAGATACTGTGCGTGTTGTAGAAATTCCGAACGCTTCTATCGAACTTTGCGGCGGTACTCATATTCAGAATACAGGGAAGATGGGTCTCTTTAAGATTGTCAGCGAAAACGGTGTTGCTTCCGGTGTGCGCCGTATCGAGGCGGTAACCGGTAAGGGTGTGCTGGATTTGATCCAATCCTATCAGCAAGAGATCGGCGAGGCGGCTGCTGCCTTAAAATGTAATGCCGCTCAAATGTTGCCTAAGTGCCGTGCTATTGTTGAAGAGGTAAAGACCTTGAATAATGCGCTGGCTGCTGCCAATAAGAAGATCGCTGAGCAGCAATCGGGCTCGATGTTTGATCAGGCAACGGAAGTGAACGGTATCCAGATTGTGACCGCCGCTTTGAAAGACGGCGATGTGAAGACTCTGCGTGAGTTGGGCGATGATCTGAAGGCAAACCGTCAAAGCTTTGTGGCTGTGCTTGCCAATGTAAGTGGTGAAAAAGGCAATTTGCTTGCTGTTTGCAGTAAGGAAGCCATTGAAAAGGGCGTGTCTGCCGGCAAACTGGTCAGTTTGGTTGCAGGAGTGACCGGTGGTAAAGGTGGCGGTAAGCCTGATAGTGCCATGGCCGGTATGGGTGACGCCTCGAAAGCGGCAGATGCTTTGGCACAGGTGGAAGCATTTGTTACCGAGATGATGAAATGAGGTGCAGATAATGGATTGTATTTTTTGTAAGATCGCAGCAGGGGAGATCCCTTGCAATAAGGTCTATGAAGATGAGCAGGTTTTGGCTTTTTATGACCTGAATCCTGCGGCTAAAGTGCATATTTTGGTTATTCCGAAAGAGCATATAGCCAATGCACTTGAAATTAACGCGGTCAACAGTGCAGTTGTGGCTCATATTTTTGAGGTTATCGCAAAGCTGGCAAAGGATCTGCATTTGGAAGAAGGTTTTCGTGTGGTGAGTAATTGCAATGCGTATGCCGGACAGACGGTTTTTCATTTGCATTTCCATCTTTTGGGCGGCGAGCAGTTGGCGCCCGCTATGTGTTAAGGAGAAAATAGGATGAACTATTATAAATTGAAAGTAGCAGGCTTGGAACGGGATCTTCCCATTTGTCCTGTGAATGAACATTTGGATATTGCGGCATTTGTAATCTTCGGCGATGTGGAATTGACCGAGGCTTGCGCACGGGATCTGATCAAAAAGATGCCGCCTCACGATGTGATGATCACTGCAGAATCTAAGGGAATTCCTCTTATTCACGAGATGGCACGTCAAACAGGTGAGTATAAGTATGTGCTCGCCCGTAAAGCACCGAAACTTTACATGAAGGATGTCTTTACAGTAGAGGTGGATTCCATTACTACCGATCATAAACAGATTCTTTGCATCGATGGAGATGATAAAGAAGCAATGTGCGGAAAGCGTGTCGTGATCGTTGACGATGTAATTTCTACCGGTGAGTCCTTGAAAGCATTAGAGAAGTTGGTGGAAGCCGCCGGCGGTGAAGTGGTTGCCAAAATGGCGATTCTTGCGGAAGGTGATGCCATTGAACGGGATGACATCATCACTTTGGCACCGTTGCCTTTGTTCTTTAAGTAAATACATAACAAAGCTCCCACGCACTCGAACAGTGCGTGGGAGCTTTTTGAATATTCTTCTTATTATGTTGTGAGATTATTTTATTGTTTTCCCAGCAACCCGTCATCATCATAACCAATGATGGTGATGGGGATCGGGGAGTCTGAAGAAGAACCTTTCCATTTAACCGGGCAATAGTTGGGGGTAAATCCTTGGAGGAATCCGTTCTTTTCTTCTTCCGGCAAAACATACACTGTTTTGCCGATCATAGAGTTCCAAAAGGCTTTTCGTGTTGCTGTTTCAATCACTTCCATCTCCTTGACGCGTTGGTTTTTGATCGCCTTGCTTAATTGACCGCTCATTGCGGCAGCGCGGGTGCCTTCGCGGGGAGAATAGGGAAAGATATGAATTTTGGAGAAACCGATTTTTTTAGCAAAAGCAAGGCTTTCGCGGAAGTCGTCTTCGGTTTCATCGGGGAATCCCACTATAATGTCGGTGGTAATGGCACAGTCAGGAAAGGTGGATCTTAAAAGAAGGACCGCTTTTTCATACTCATCGGCAGTATAGTGGCGATTCATACGCTTTAAGGTTCGGTCACATCCGCTTTGAAGAGATAAATGAAAATGAGGGCAAAGTGCATTGATATCTTTAACCTTCTCTAAAAACTCCGGTGTGATAATGCGCGGCTCCAAAGAGCCGAGGCGGATTCGTTGAATTTGCGATACAGAGGCGACTTCGCGGATCGCTGTTTCCAAGCAGGGTGTGCCGAAATCCTTGCCGTAAGACGCAAGGTGAATGCCTGTTAAGATGATTTCTCGATAGCCCGCGTCGGCAAGTGCTTTCGTCTCTTTTTTAATTACAGAAAGGGGCTTAGAGCGAATTTTTCCGCGGGCATAGGGGATCAGGCAGTAGGTGCAATAGTTTTCGCAACCGTCTTCAATTTTAAGTACTGCACGGTTTTTTTCGCCGAAGTCGCGAATTTCTTCTGTGTCCAAGGCTCCGCAATTATCAACATCGATAATTTGCTTGCGGTCTTTTTGAAACTGCTCAAGATAGGAAAGAATATCTTTTCGGTTGGAGGTACCTAAAACAATATCGACACCCTCCAGCGTTGCGGCAGCCTTCGGCGCAACCTGCGAGAAACAACCGCAAACAATTAAGATGCTTTCGGGTGCGCGGCGCTTTGCGCGTGCGACCATCTGGCGGGATTTTTTATCGGAAATCTGGGTTACGGTGCAGGTGTTGACAATATAAACATCTGCAAACTCGTCGAAGGGTACCGTTTCAAAGCCCGCTTGCTCCAAACGGTCACGCATCACTTGTGTATCATATTGATTGACTTTACAGCCAAGTGTGTAAAATGCTGCTTTCACGCGCTGAATTCATCCTTTGTATATTGATGTTAACATCATAACAAAAAAACGCACTCTTTTCAAGGAATTTTTAATATTGGGTATTGACTTTTAATAATTTCGTTGCTATAATAATTGAGCATTTACGCGAGAGTGGCGGAACTGGCAGACGCGCACGTTTGAGGGGCGTGTGGATTTCTCCGTACGGGTTCAAGTCCCGTCTTTCGCACCATGAAAAACGACAAGTTTCGACAGAAACTTGTCGTTTTTCAATGATATCCGTTCCTGTCGGAACGGGTGATATATCTTCGATATGATATCGCACTGTCGCGCGATGATATATGCCTTCGGCATATGAAGGAACGGATATTATATCATGCTTGCGTAGCAAGTATATCATGCGGCGCAAGCCGTATATCATATCGCGTAAGCGATATATCATTTATGTGAGGGTTCGAATTCATACGTAAAAACGGCAAAAATATTTTTTTCGTAGCCCATAGACAAAAATCGACTTGCTTCGGCAAGTCGATTTTTTTGTTGCTATTAAACCTAATATATGTTATAATATTATTAATTAATTTTTTAGGAGAAATTATGGAAAAAGAAATCCAAAATGAAATCAAAATTACAGTGACCGAAGAAAAAACGGCTCGGGCTATGGGGAGCGGCACTTTGGCGGTGTTTGCTACACCGGCAATGATTGCTTTGATGGAACAAACGGCTGCGGAAAGTGTTGAAGAGCAGCTTGGAGAAGGGATGACTTCGGTTGGTACCGTGATGAACGCAGAGCACCTTTCTGCAACTCCTGTCGGGATGGAAGTTACTTGTAAAAGTATCTTGATCAAGGAAGAGGGGCGTAGGTTGGTTTTTGAGGTAGAGGCCTATGATGAATGCGGTTTAATTGGTAAAGCGTACCACGAACGGTTTGTTGTAAACGGTGAGCACTTTGTGCAAAAGACCTACGGAAAAAATCGAAAATAATTTTAAAAAAGTGTTGACATTTCTGTGCGGGTTTGCTATTATATATGCGTTGCCGAAAGGCAACAGTCATATGCGGATATGGCGGAATTGGCAGACGCGCTAGATTCAGGTTCTAGTCGGGGCAACTCGGTGGAGGTTCAAGTCCTCTTATCCGCACCATTATTTCGTCCGAGTTGTACGATAAGTGCAACTCGGATTTTTATTTTGTTCATTTGGAGGGAAACAGTATGTTCAAACAATACGATGCAAAGATCGATGAGCTTTTGGCCAAGATGTCCTTGCGGGATAAAATTGGTCAGCTGAATCAACCCAGCACACCCAGAGAGCACGAAGCTGAGGCGTTCAAAGAGAGCGTAAGACGGGGCGAAGTCGGTTCTATTTTGATGGCAACCAGCGCTACGGCGGGTAACGATCCTCAGGGTGCCATTGATGTGGATTTTTATAATGAATTGCAGCGTATTGCCGTGGAGGAAAGCCCAAGCGGGATTCCCATTATTTTCGGACGTGATGTGATCCATGGCCATCGCACGGTATTTCCCATTCCTTTGGCAATGGCCGCTTCTTTCAATTTTGATATGATCGAAGAATCCTATCGTGATGTTGCAAAAGAAGCTGCGAATGAAGGTGTTCATTGGACCTTTACTCCGATGCTGGATCTTTCTCGTGATCCTCGTTGGGGTAGAATTATTGAGGGCGCGGGCGAAGATCCGTTGCTGGGGGCTTGCATGGCAAAGGCTGTTGTGAAGGGCTTTCAGGGCGAGGACTGCTCCGAGAAGGACCGTATGGTAGCTTGCGCTAAGCATTATATTGGCTACGGTGCCGCCGAAGGTGGCAGAGACTATCATCATGCCGAAATCTCGAATTATAATCTCTATAATAACTATTTGCCCGCTTTCCGTGCAGCAGTCGATGCAGGGGTTGGTACCATTATGTCTTCTTTTAATGACATTAACGGTCAGCCCATTACTTCCGGTAAGTACTATTTGACTGATATTTTGCGTGGCAAACTGGGTTTTGAAGGGTTTGTGGTTTCCGATTACGGCTGCGTTGAGCAGTTGGTGCATCAGTGCGCCGCTGAAAATAATAAAGAAGCAAGTGCTATGGCGATCAATGCAGGTCTTGATATGGATATGTGGGATCGTTGCTATGTGAATGAACTGGAAGAGCTGGTCAAGAGCGGCGCTGTTTCCGAAGAGGTGCTTGATACCGCAGTTCGCCGTGTTTTGCGGATCAAAATGGCAAAGGGCTTATTTGAAAATCCCTATTGTACGCCCGAGAAATATGACCGTAGTGTTCATTTGGAGCACGCGCGCAAAATGGCTGCTGAATCAATGGTTCTTTTGAAGAATGAGAATAATTTGTTGCCGTTGAAAAAGGATCAAAACATTGGCTTGATCGGTCCCTTCATCAATGAGCGACGCTCTCTGCTTGGAAGCTGGACCATCGACGGAAAGGCAGAGGAAACTCCTACCATTCTGGAAGCCATGAAAGAGGCTGTTTTACCTGCAGGAGGTAAGATTTTTGCAAATGCCGGCATTACGCTTGGAAGAGATCTTTCTATGCGTTACAGCGAATACAGTGATGTGGTTGTTTTGGTTCTTGGCGAAAGCAATACTTGGACCGGCGAGAATAAGGCTGTTTCGAATATCGCTATCAGCGATGAGCAGATCGCTCTGATCCATAAGGTGAAAGCCACCGGTAAAAAGATGGTCGGCGTGTTCTTCTGTGGGCGTCCTATTGCAATGCAGGGGATTGCCGAGTATTTTGATGCCATCGTTTATGCTTGGCACGGCGGGAGCGAAACTGCCCGCGCAACCTGCGATATTCTGTTTGGCGATGTGGTTCCTTCCGGCAGAATGCCGATGACCGTACTTCGCATGGCAACTCATATTCCGATGTACTATAATGTTCTTTCCAGCGGTCGTCCCGTGAATTGCTATTACGGAGAAAATCCCGGTAACTGTTATGTGGATAGTTATCCCACTCCGTATTATCCCTTCGGTTACGGCTTGTCTTATACCGAGTTCTCTTATGGGGATATTCGTTGTGATAAAACAGAAATTGCTCTTTCTGAAGTGTTGGCGGGGAAGACCTTCAAAATTTGTGTCGATGTTGCAAACATCGGCGCATACGACGGAAAGGAAACGGTTCAACTCTATATTCATGACCCTGTTGCAAAGATGATGCGTCCTTTGCGTGAGCTGAAAGCCTTTAAAAAAGTGATGATCAAAAAAGGTGAAAAAGCTACCGTAACTTTTGAATTGGGTGCAAAAGAGCTCGGTTACTATACCCCTGAAGGGGAATTTACTGTTGAAACCGGTAAAATTGAAGTCTTTGTCGGTGAAAACTGCTTAACTGAGCGTATGACGGAAATCTACATTAAATAATTTTTGAAAAGGCACCAAATTTTGGTGCCTTTTTATTTTAAATTCTATAAATAGCACATTGACTTTATTGGCGGAAAAGTATAAAATAATAACTGAATAAAACCAAGGAGGATCTATCGATGACAGATCAGGCTAAGCAGCAGTTAAAAAAGACTGCAAACACTGTCCGTATGGATATCATTGAGCAGGTTCACAGTGCAAAATCCGGTCATCCCGGCGGCTCTTTGTCCATTGCGGATATTGTGACATATCTCTATTTTGCAGAATTGAATATCGACCCCAAAAATCCCGATTGGGACGGGCGGGATCGTTTTGTGCTTTCCAAGGGTCATACATGCCCTGCACTTTATTCCGCTTTGGCGCGTCGCGGCTACTTTGATCCCGCGATTCTGCCTACTTTCCGTCAGATCGGAAGTATTTTGCAGGGTCATCCCGATATGAAGCATATCCCCGGTGTGGATATGTCCAGCGGTTCTTTGGGTCAGGGGATTTCTGCTGCTTGCGGAATGGCTTTGGCTGCTAAAAAGACCGGCGCCTCTTATCGTGTTTACACTGCTTTGGGTGATGGTGAGATTGAAGAAGGTCAGGTTTGGGAAGCATTGATGTTTGCTGCTCATTATAAACTGGACAACCTTTGTGTGATTGTGGACAGCAACGGCCTTCAGATCGACGGACCTGTTGATGAAGTAATGGGTAGTGCACCCATTGCTGCAAAAGCGGAAGCTTTTGGCTTGCACGCGATTGAGATTGACGGTCATAATTTTGATGAAATCGAATCCGCCTTTAATGAGGCAAAGAAACAGAATAAACCTACCCTTATTGTTGCAAAAACTGTGAAGGGGAAGGGCGTCTCCTTTATGGAGAATCAGGTTGGTTGGCATGGTACCGCTCCCAACGATGAGCAATATGAGATTGCAATGACTGAATTGAAGGAGGCTGCAAAATGTCTGTAAAAGAAGCAACAAGAGATAGCTACGGTAAGGCATTGGTTGAGTTTGCCGAAGAGCATGATTTATATGTATTGGATGCTGACCTTGCGGCTGCAACCAAATCCGGTATGCTGAAAAAAGCTTATCCCGATCGTTTTATTGAGTGCGGCATCGCCGAGGGCAATATGATGGGCGTTGCGGCGGGTCTTGCTACCACCGGCAAAACCGTTTTTGCAAGCACTTTTGCAATGTTTGCGGCAGGTCGTGCTTTTGAGCAGATCCGCAATTCCATTGGGTATCCTCATTTGAATGTAAAGATCGGTGCTACCCATGCCGGTATTTCTGTAGGTGAAGATGGCGCTACCCATCAATGCAACGAGGATATCGCTTTGATGCGTACTATTCCCGAAATGGTCGTGTTGAATCCTGCGGATCCTGTGGAGGCGCGTCTTTGTGTGAAGGCTGCCATCGAGCATAATGGTCCTGTTTACCTGCGTTTTGGCAGAATGGCGGTGGATTCCATCTTTGATGAGGATTATCGTTTTGAAATCGGTAAAGGCGTTGTATTGAAGGACGGTAAGGATGTTGCTATCATTGCAACCGGCTTGATGGTTGCACGCGCAATGGAAGCTGCTGAACTTTTGAAGGCGGAGGGCATCGATGCCGCTGTTATTAATATGGCTTGCATTAAGCCCTTGGATACCGATCTGGTTTTGCATTATGCTGCACAATGCGGAGCGATTGTTACAACTGAAGAGCATTCTGTTATCGGTGGCTTGGGCAGTGCCGTTTGTGAAACGGTCGCGGAGCAGGGGGGATGCCCTGTGGTACGTCACGGTGTGGAAGATTGCTACGGTAAGAGCGGTCCTGCGTTAAAATTGCTGGATCACTTTAAGCTGAATGCCGAAGGAATTGCAGAAAAGGCTCGTTATGCTGTTTCTTTGAAGAAATAAAAACATTATAAGAATAAACCCGCAGAAACCTTTGTGTTTCTGCGGGTTTTGTTTTTGTGTTAAGGAAAAAGACTTTACATAAAAACGGCTGATCCCGGGTAATAACTGTGCACTCCGATCACAGATTCAATTCCCATTAAACGGTTGTATTTGCTGACCCGATCACTTCGTGCAGGTGCACCCGTTTTGATTTGCCCTGCGTTTACTGCAACGGCAAGATCTGCAATAAACGTATCTGCCGTTTCACCGCTACGATGTGAGATAATGGTTTTATATCCATTGTTTTTTGCCATTCGAATGGTTTGCAGGGTTTCGCTTAATGTGCCGATTTGATTGAGTTTAATCAAAATAGCATTTCCGCTGTTTTTGGCAATTCCTTTTTGTAAGCGGTCGGGATTGGTTACAAACAGATCGTCACCCACAATTTGAATTCCTGTTCGGTTCTTAATTGCAGCGAAGCCTTCGAAATCATCGTCGCCCAAGGGGTCTTCCAAAGATATGATGGGGTATTTTTGTATTAAGTGCTCATAATGCTCCATTAATTGCTCTTTGGAATAAATCTTTCCTGACTTGGACATTCGATATCCTTCAGGCGTTGTCCACTCAGCGGCGGCGGCATCTAAGGCGATAGCTATATCTCGTTCGGGTTCCATGCCTGCTCGCTCAATGGCACGAACCAAAAGTTGGAGTGCTTGCTCATCGCTTTCCAAATTCGGGGCAAATCCGCCTTCATCGCCAACAGCTGTGCTCAGACCCGCTTCTTTGATGATATGCCCCAATGAATGATATACATTTACGCTCATTTCCATTGCTTTTTTGAAGGTGGGGGCACCAATGGGAACGATCATAAACTCTTGAATTTCCACGTTGTTATTTGCGTGCGCCCCGCCGTTTAGAACATTCAGCATAGGGACCGGCATCGTCATTGCTGCGGCACCGCCTAAATAACGGTAGAGCGGCATTCTGCAGGCCACTGCCGCCGTTCTGGCAACAGCCAAAGATACGGCAAGAATGGCATTGGCACCAAGGTTTGACTTGTTGGGAGTTTCGTCTAATTCGATCATCTTACGATCAATCGATGTTTGATCGAAAACATCTTCACCTGTGAGGATTTCATTAATTTCGGAATTTATGTGTGATACTGCAATACAAACGCTTTTTCCTTGGTAAAGATCCGCCTCATCTCGCAGTTCCACTGCCTCATATTTTCCGGTTGATGCACCGCTCGGGACTGCCGCAGAAGCAGTACTTCCATCTTCTAAGAGAACCTGAGCTTCAACGGTGGGATTTCCGCGTGAGTCCAAAATCTGCCGTGCAAATACTTGTTTTATTTTTTTATCATTCATAGGGAAAACCTCCTTTTTCGGATAGTATAACCGGAAATGGGGTTTTTTTACTCTGTTGTTCTAATTTTTTTTCGTTGTCCATAAAATAGAAGCAAAGGAGGGACAACTACCGATGAAAAAGAAGGAAGAAGAAAATAAAATTCAGGAGTTGTATCCTTATTTCAAAAAGGAATGGATTGAACTCATTAAGAAGCAACCAAAAGAGTTGCTGAAAAAGGCAACAGAGATCCGTTTTCGGGCAGGAAAAGGATGTTCTATTAGTTGTGGTGACGGTAATTTTTTGGTACCCGGGCTTCAGGTGACGGTTGAAGATATCCAACAACTTTTGGAAGCAATCTGTCGAGGCGCTGTCTATCGCTTTGAAACACAAGCGGAAAACGGCTACATCCCTTTGGCGGGAGGACATCGCGTTGGCATTTGCGGAACATTCGGGCGCGATGAACAGTTCAATATTCACATTCGTGATTTATCTGCTGTCAATTTTCGCATTTGTAGAGAGATAAAAGGAATTGCTGAAGAACTGTATCCTAAACTGTTGTGTGATGGCAAGTTTTGTTCTACTTTGATCGTGTCGGAGCCTTGCGGCGGAAAAACAACATTATTGACCGATCTTGTTCGGGTTCTTTCCAAAAACGGGTATCGGTCTGCGGTGGTGGATGAACGCGGTGAGATTGGTGCCGTTTTTTGCGGAATGCCGCAAAAGGATCTGGGAGAACTAACCGATGTTTTAGACGGTTATCCTAAGCCTTATGGAATGATGGTAGCTTTGCGAACCCTTTCGCCGCAGGTTTTGGTTTGTGATGAGATCGGCACGAAAGAGGAAACCGAGCGAATGCTGGAGGCGATGAATGCAGGCGTACCGGTTTTGGCAACTGCCCACGCCAAAGACGAGGAAGAATTGTTTAACCGTCCTCAAATCAAGAAACTGACCGATGCGGGCGCTATTTCCAAAGTGGTTTTGCTGAAGGGGGCTAAAGCTCCGGGAAGAGTTCGAAAGGTAATAACGGTAAATCGCTATGATGATGAAGATTTTTGGTGCAGCATTGATTATTAGCGGTGGATTTTTTTTCGGAAAATGTGTTTCCGATCATTGGAAAAAACGGCTTGAAGTGATAAATGGGTTGTATGATATTTTTTCTTCATTTGATTTGAAACTGCGCAAGGAACGCATTTCTCCCGATGATTTTTTTTCAAATCAAGGGGAACTTGGGGCAAAGATATTGGCGTGCGATGCAATGGAAGGCATAAAAGATGACGAGATGAAATGCCTTAGGAGACACCTTGAATGCTTGAGAAAAAACTCTCATCGCGAGGCTGTTGTCGCAAATGAAACATACATCGCACAATTGAAACAAACGGTTGAAAAAATAAAAGAGGAAGTTGATTCTTCCGGGAAGGCCTTTCCGCTGATGTCAGTTGCAGGCGGAATTCTTTTGGTTGTGATATTGATTTGATGATGGAAGTAGAATTGATTTTCAAAATTGCAACGGTGGGAATTGTTGTGGCAATTGTCAATATGATTTTGAGCCGATTGGGTAAAGATGAGTATTGTACTTTAACAACGCTTGCCGGGGTTATCATTGTCCTTTTGGTGTTGTTGGGAGAGATCGGTGATCTGTTTAGAATGATCCAAACGGTCTTTGATCTCACATGAGCATCTATCAGCTTTTGGGGCTTGTGATGATCTGCTTGGTATTGTTTCTCTTGCTGAAGAGCTTTAATGAGCGTTTTGCTGTTTTTATCACGGTGGCGGGATGTGTTATCGTGTTGGCATTTGTTCTCACCAAGCTCTCATCGGTGTTTGTTTTTATTCAACATCTTTCCGAAAGCGCGGGGATTCAAAACGAATACTTTCAGGCGGTGATCAAAGGTCTTGCCATCTGTTATCTGGGCGAATTCACAGTCAGCTTTTGCAAAAGCTGCGGACAAAGCAGTTGGGGAGACGGGGTTGAGTTGGCTTGCCGTTGCACCTTGCTTGTTTTAGCAATACCGCTGTTTGAGGATTTTCTGGATATTCTGTTAGGATTGTTGGAATGAAAAGATGTTTGTTTTTGATTTTGTTATTTATTGCCTTGCTTCAGGTTTCGTTTATTGCTTGCGCGGAAGAGGGATATTCAGAGGATTTTCGAAATTCGGTAACCCTTGATGATTCTCTTCTTTCCGAAGAAACGGATTTAAATGATCCAAGTACCCTTGGGAATGACCTTAGCATTGAAAAGATTTTTTCTTATTTGAGCAGGCAGTTTTCTTCCTCTTTCGGAAGAGCGATGAAAAACCTGATCAAAGGCTTGGCAATGGTCCTTCTTTCCGTGATCGTGAATCGATGCAGCGGTAATATTCAAAATCAAAATCTTCAACTATTATTCTCGTTTATCGTGTCATTATCGGTTGCACTGATGTGTGAAAACAGTCTGCGGGAGGCGGCAGGCTTACTGCAAAAATCCATTGAAGATATGAGCGTCTTTACGGCGGCGTGTATTCCGTCTTTTTCGGTTGTAATGATCGCGGCGGGGGAAGGGGCATCTTCTGCAGTCTTTTCGGCATCGATGGTACTTTTGGGAGAAATGGGTGCGCTGATCTCTCGAAATCTATTGTTGCCCTTGGTGGATGTATATCTTGCTATCGGAATTTGCTCGGCGGTGAGTGATGAATATAATTTTATGGTAATTGGAAAAAACATTCGCCGTTTTTTGATCTGGACTGTCGGGATCTTTGTGATGCTTTTTCGGCTCATTATGAAACTGCAGAGCGGAGTGGCGATGGCCGGTGACCAACTGTCCAAAAAGTACATTCGCTCTGCTGTAAGCAGTTTTATTCCAATGGTTGGGGCAACCATTTCCCAAGGGATCGATGGATTGTTTTCGGTTGCAACCGGTGTTAAAACATCGTTTGCGGTGGCAGGAGTTTTGATTGTTCTGTCCATTCTTCTTCCGCCATTGATCTCCATTGGTGTTTATGGTTTAACTTGGACCTTTTGCCGTTGGGTAGCGGAGTTTATGAATGATGTTACCATGCGTTCGATCGCCGATGTATTGGCAAATAGCTTTTATGTGATGTTGGCACTGGGGGCGGCGGTGGCATTGATGGGATTAATCTCCTTCTTTGGGATTATTACACAGGTGGGATAATATGACGGAAATTAAAAGTGCGGGATTAATGATCTGCATTTTGATGGTATTGATGGCTTATCTGAAGCAAGCAATTCCTCGAGGAAAAACCACCTATCTGATGAAAGCCATTATATCCATTTTTATACTTTTATCTGTTGTTCAAGGAGTTGTGAGATTTGACTTTGATGCATTAAAAAACTCATTTGAAAGTTCATATACTCGCAATGATGAAGTGTGGAAAAAAACGGCCGAAATGGTTAGTGCAGGCTTGAAAAACGAATTTGAAATGTTTCTTCAGGATCAAAAGATCAATGCACGTGTCTTAGGGGTGCATGTTGAGGGAAATCAAGATGGGTTCCAAATTAAAAAAGTGATTGTTTCAGGAACGGAAGCAGAAACAGCCAAGAAACTATTGGCGGGTCGCTATCAGATCGGGATTGCGTATGTTGAGGTTCAAAATGAATGACATAATTAAGAATATTGCCGGTGAAATTAAAAGAAGATGGTATCTGCCGATGATGATCCTTTTGGGGATCGTTATGATGCTGCTACCAATACAAAAAGCCGATGTTCCGACGTCATCCGACTTGTATAAAAATGATACTTATATTACGGAGATGGAAATACGTGTGAAAGAAATGCTTAAAGATGTAGCAGGTGCGGGTGAGTGTGTTGTAACCATTACGTTGGCATCCGGCGGAAAGAAAGAATATGTGCGTGAAGACGGAAAGGTGCTGGTTATTACCGATAATGAAGGAAATCAATCGGCGGTGGTATCAAAAGAGAATATGCCTGAAATTGGTGGCGTTACAATCGCCAGCAAGGGCGCAGATCAACTGAATGTGCGAAACAATATCATACATTCTGTGAGCACACTTTTGGGTATTGGAACAAATAAAATTTGTGTAATTATGAAAGGGTAGGGTAGCTATATGAAAGTGAATAAAAAGCAAATTGTCTTTTTGACAATGGCATTGGTGGTATGTATTGCCGTGTATTTGAATTGGCGATTTCTTGATACGGTTGATATTGGGCAAGGTGATAATATGGTCGCGGTAGATGGTACTGAAAGCGGCGACTCGGAAGAGGGAAAGACCTTGGGGCAGGCTCAACTGGTGCAGACAGTTGCAAAAGATGTGGCGGCTTATTTTACCGAATGTCGCTTGAACAAACAGCAAACACGTGATGAAGCATTGGAACTTTTGAAGTCGGTTGCCACCAGCGAAGAATCGGCAACGGAAACAAAAGATAAGGCAAATAATGATATGATCCATATGGCAAAGCTCACAGATGTGGAAAGCACCATTGAAAGCTTGGTGAAGGCAAAAGGCTTTTCGGATTGTATGGTGTATATCAGCGACAGTTCGGTAAATGTTGTGGTTGCCACCGAAGGCTTGAGTACCGAGCAGGCGGCGCAGATCAATGAAATTGTGATCGCTGAGACTGGAAAAGAGGCGTCTTCTGTAAAAATTGTTGAAATCAAAACAGAAGCAACCTAATATACCGCATAAAATCCTTGCAATTTTCATATCCTTTGTGTTATAATACATTCAAGAGTATGGTCGAGTTTATTTTGACCGTATCGGATAAGGAGTGATATTCATGGATCTTACAAATGAATTGGGAACTGTTGAAATCTCGGAAGAGGTATTATGTACGATTGCAAGTGTTGCTGCAGGAGAAGTGGATGGCGTTGCAGGCCTTGCTGCACCCTTGAGTGCTCAGATTAAGGATCTTCTCACCAAAAAGTATGCCGGTAAGGGTATCGGTGTTGAGATGACAGATAATGGGTTGGTTGTTACTGCAAACATTGTTGTAAAGTATAAGTTTAATGTGCAGGATGTTGCTGTTAAGGTTCAGGATGCAATTCTCGGTGCTATCAGCGATATGACCAATTATGAGGTCGGCGCAGTGAATGTGAATGTTGTTAATGTTCAGATTACTGCGGAAGCCTGATTTGTTTTTTCTTTGCGCGACGTGATTTTTCACGTCGCGCATTTTTTATTCATAGAATGAAAGGGTGCGCATAAAGAAAATGAAAGGGAGATGGTAAGGATGAAATTTCCGGTAAAAAGCGCAACCTACGCGATGAAAGGAAAGCAGTTGCTGAATCAAGAGGGAATTCGCTCCTCTGTCGGTAAAAGTGTTAGTTACGATGGGTGCTTTTACTATTTGAGTGTGTCCGATCGATATGCTAAAGTTGCCGAAGAAATCTTGGAAGACCATGATGTTTTGAAACAGTAAGGGACGGGGGAGAGCGAATTGATTTATTTTGATAACGGGGCCTCCTCTTATCCGAAACCTCCTATCGTGTTGAAAGCAATGGGAGATTGGATGTATCGCAACGGCGCAAATGCGGGACGAAGCGGACATCGGCTTTCCATGGAAGCGGCAGAATTGGTCTATAATACCCGCGTTGCAATCGGGAAACTCTTTGGAGTAAAACAGGCGGAGAGTGTGGTGTTGGTGCCCAATGCCACCTATGCACTCAATACCGTTTTGCTGGGTCTTTTTGAAAAAGGAGATCATATTATCACAACCGATTTGGAGCACAATAGCGTTGTTCGACCGCTTTGGCATTTGCAAAAGAGTGGGGTAGAGGTTTCGGTTGTTGCCGTTGATTTTGAAGATGATGAGAAGACTTTGGAAAATATGATGCGTGCCGTGCGTCGAAACACAAAAGCCATCATTTGCACCCAATGTTCAAATATTTGCGGAAGAATTCTGCCTATAGAAAGCATTGCTCGGCGAAAGCCAAGCTCGGTGTTACTGATCGTGGACGGTTCTCAGGGTGCAGGAACGTTGCCGATCAATGTGACCGAATGCGGCATTGACTATTATTGTGCTCCTTCGCATAAAGGTTTACTCGGACCCCAAGGCGGAGGTGTTATTCTGGTGAATAATCAAGCACCGCGGCCTTTGATTTTCGGCGGAACAGGCACCGACACAATGAATCCGGAGCAACCGGATGAATTGCCGGATCATTTGGAGAGCGGAACATTGCCTACTCCCATTTGTGCCGGAATGTTGGCTGCTGCCGAATATATAGATTCGGTGGGACAAGAAAGAATTGCCGCTCACAAACAGTTGCTCACCAATTACGCCTATGAATGCTTAAGAAATGTGCCGAATATAGAACTGTATATGATGCCGTATTCTGAACAATGCATCGGTGTTGTGCCGTTTAATATATCCGGCTATTCATCGGGCGATGTTGCCGCTTATTTGGATCAAAAAGAGGTTTGTGTGCGCGGCGGGCTTCATTGTGCACCGCTTTTCCACCGAAGGATGGGGACGGCGGAGCGAGGAATGGTGCGAATTAGTTTTGGCTATTTCAACACCAAACGGGAAATCGAAATTTTGACAAAATATCTGCAAAAAATACGTTAATTTTTTGCAAAAAACTATTTATTTTATAAAAATATTATGTTATAATAAAAAATAATTTGTATTAAAATAAGAGAAAGTGTGTGGAATTAGATGCTTAGTGATTTTTTCTCCCATCTTTTAAATGTGGTACGCACCGTTCGCTTTGTAGATTTTATTGATATTCTGGTTGTTGCTTACTTGATCTATATTGTTTTACGTTTTATTAAGCAAACGAGAGCAGGGCATTTGTTGCGCGGTTTGGTGCTGTTGCTGGTATTCATTTTGCTTGCCCAATCGTTGGAGTTGAGCGCCTTGGGTTACTTGATGAATAATGTGCTTCAATTGAGCTTTATTACCATCATCATCGTCTTTCAGCCTGAGTTGCGCTCTTTGCTTGAGAAGATGGGGCGTATTAACTTTTCTAATCTTTTGCCCTTTTTTCGGTCCGGAAATGCTGAACAGGATCGGATCCTGAATGCGGTCGATCATGTGTGTGATGCTTGTTCCGATCTGTCTGCCAGTCGTATCGGCGGATTGATGGTTTTTGAAAAAACGACTCGTTTGGGTGATGTGGAAGCCACAGGCACCTATCTAAACAGCGATTTGTCCGCTCAAACATTGGTGACCATTTTCTTCCCGAAAACACCGCTGCACGACGGTGCCGTTTTCATCCGTGACTTTAAGATCGTTTCTGCAGGCTGCTTGCTTCCTCTCAGTCAGCGCTTGGAAATCAGTAAAGCATTGGGTACCCGTCACCGCGCGGCGGTGGGCATGAGCGAGATCTCCGACGCGGTGGTTGTGGTGGTTTCCGAGGAAACCGGCAAGATCTCCTATGCACAAAACGGTGAGATCCACATTGGAATTACGGTGGAAGAACTGAAACAGGTTTTGTGTGATAATTTCTTGGGAGATAAAAGCAAAAAGCAACAGGAGGTGGAAGAATGAAATTGGCAGATTTAAAGTCTAAGTTGATCAATTTCTTCCGCATTGATTGGCAGTTGAAGTTGATCTCGCTCTTGTTGGCAACTGTTTTTTGGTTTTTGATCTGCGAATATGTGGATCCCGATACCGATACCTCTGTGTCCAACATTAAGATCGTTGCAGAATTTGAGGATTCGGTCCCCGAAAAAGAGGGTCTTGGGATTATGACTTCCATTGATGAAACTGTTTCCATCCGCGTCAGCGGCTCTCGTGATACCGTTGCATTGATGGATCATAAAAAGATTACCGCTTCCTTAGATATGAGTAATGTGACCAAGAGCGGAGAGTATGATCTTCCCGTAAAAATCAACCTTGGAAACCAAAATTTGAAGCTGGTCAGCCAATCGGTAGACACAGTTAAGGTGCGGTTCGACACGAACAAAGTGGTTAACGTCAAGGTGAATGTTGATGTTACCGGCGAGGTTGCAGACGGTTATATTCTGGAAGCGCCCACAATGCTGAATAATTTCGTGACTGTTACAGGTCCTGCCGCTATTGTGGATACTATTGCCTCGGCAGAGGTGAAAATTGTTCAGGAGAAGTTTTTGGAAACCAGCACCCTTACTTGTGAGTATACCTTTGTGGATCAAAACGGCACAGAGGTGCCCAAAACATTCCTGAAGATCGAAGAAGATATGAAAACCGTCAGCGTTACGGTTCCTGTTGTGAAGGAAAAGACGGTGCCGATTACCGCAAACATTATTAATTCCAGCGGCGGCAAGGATAATTCTTTCTGCACCGTTAAAGTAGAGCCCGAAACTATTAAGGTTACGGGGAATGCTGAGGTATTGGATGCTCTCAACGCTATTTCCTTAGGCGATATTGATGTTGCCGAAAAGAAGGAAAACTTTGAGACCACTATGAATGTGGTGCTTCCCGATGGAGTGAAAAATGTCAACAATGTTGAATCGGTGAAGGTTTCTGTTGTGTTTAACGATGATGTGCAAAGCCGTGTGTTTACCGTTTCCAATGTTCGTTTGACCAATCTGCCCAACGGGACAAATGCCAAGATATCCGAACGCAACCTGCAGATTACCGTGCGCGGTATTGCGCAGGATATTGCGCGGTTGAAGGCGGAGGATCTGCAGCTGGTTGTAGATGTGCAAAATAAGGTGATTCCTGTAGGCTCCAACCGTATGGCGGCTACCGTATATTTCCCCGAAAACTATAAAGTCGGGGTTGTTGGAAAATATCAATTGACAGTGGTTGTTTCATAACAGCAGTGATCCGACCTTTGCATCGGTGAAGGTCGGATCGCTTTTATATCAAAGGGGGATTTGTTCTGGAAACAGAAGGAATCGTTTTGAGTGTGGACGGCGAAAATGCCGTTGTGGAAATCCAAAGAGTCAGCGCTTGCACCGGTGATTGTAAAGATTGCGCAGGATGTGAGACCAAGAAAATGCAGATCACCGCGCAAGCCATGTTGCAGGTTAAAGTCGGTGACCGTGTGCGCGTGGTTTCTGAAGGCAAATCCGTGCTTTTTGGAATGTTTGTTTTATTTATTCTGCCGCTTTTTTTACCGACGGTCAGTTATTTACTTACCGCAAAGAGTGGTTTTGGAATATGGTTTGCGTTGGGGACTTTGATTTTAGTTATTATTTTGATTTGGCTGTTGAGCCGATCTTCTTGGTACTTAAAAAGAACCTATCCGCAAATTGTTGAAGTGATGTTAGAGAAGAAGGGAAATCAAGAATGAATTATTTTAGTGCATCCAAAGAAGAACTTCAAAATGAGCTGAAAAAGTTGCAAGGACTTTATGATGAATATAAGGCGGATGATGTTCGCTTGGATATGACCCGTGGAAAACCCGGCGCCGATCAATTAGATCTTTGCGAAGAGATGCTTTCAATGCTGCAAAAGAATGAGGATTGTTTTTCTCAAAACGGTGTTGATTGCAGAAATTACGGCGGTTTGGACGGTATTCCCGAAGCAAAGGCTTTGTTTGCCGAACTGTTGGAGGTATCGTCCGATCAGGTGATCGTTGGCGGTAATTCCAGCTTGAATATGATGTATGATACCATTTGCCGCGCATTTTGCTTTGGTGAATATAACAGCGAGCATCCTTGGGGAAAAGAGGAGAAAATCCGTTTTCTGTGTCCCGCACCCGGTTATGACCGCCATTTTACAGTGTGCCAACAATTTGGAATTGAGATGATTCCTGTTGCCATTAATAAAGACGGTCCAGATATGGAGCAAATTGAAAAAATGGTGGAGCAGGATGAAACCATCAAAGGAATTTGGTGTGTGCCTAAATATTCCAATCCTACCGGTGTTGTGTACTCTGATGAGGTGGTTCGCCGTTTTGCTGCATTAAAACCAAAGGCAAAGGACTTCAGAATCTTTTGGGATAATGCATATGCTGTTCATGATTTTTATGACGATGCACCGGTTCTCTTAAATCTTTTGGAAGAGTGTGAAAAAGCGGGTAATCCCGATTTGGCTTATGAGTTCACTTCAACCTCTAAGATTTCTTATCCCGGCAGTGGGGTAGCGGTGATGGCTTCCGGTAAGAACAATATTGAATATGCCAAAAAGCAGTTGAATGCGCAAACCATCGGTCCCGATAAACTGAATCAACTGCGCCATGTTAAGATGTTCAACAATAAGGCGGATATTACCGCTCAAATGAAGAAGCATGCGGCTGTTCTGCGCCCTAAATTTGAAGTTGTTATCAACACTTTGGAACGTGATTTGGGTGATTGCGGTATTGCAGAGTGGAGCAATCCTTTGGGCGGATATTTTGTTAGTTTCAATGCGATGCCAGGATGTGCTAAACGAATCTATGAATTGTGTACCGATGCAGGTGTTGCATTAACCGCTGTGGGCGCAACCTTCCCTTACGGAAAGGATCCGGAAGATCGCAATATTCGCATTGCGCCTTCGTTTCCCCCGATCAATGAATTGCAGATGGCAATGGATCGGTTTACGGTCTGCGTTCGCATTGCCAGTATTGAAAATCTTTTGAAATAATTTCGAACAGAGCAGAAAGAAGGGGAAGAATGGAAGTAGGAATGTCCTTGGCTTGCTTTTATCCAATGGTGCCGGAAGATGTTGTTCCAAAGGCGGCGGCGTTGGATATGAAGGTATGTGAGATCTTTTTAAACACGTTCAGCGAATTGAAAACATCCTATATCAACAGTCTTCGTAAAGCTTGCGACGAACAAGGACTCCGTGTTCATTCTATTCACCCCTTTACCAGCTCAATGGAGAACTATTTCTTTTTCTCTCCCTATCAGCGGCGGATCGAAGATGCGGTAGAACTTTACCGTGGATATGCGAATGCCGCCAAAGCACTCGGAGCCACTGTGGTGAATATTCACGGAGACCGTGGTTTGGGATTAGAGGATTTTGAAAATTATGTAAACTGCTTGGAGCCGTTGCGGCGGTTGCAGGATGAAACGGGAATTATTTTCTCTTTGGAGAATGTTTACTTTAACAGTGTGGATCGCCCTGAATTTACTGCACGGCTTCGTCAGCGAGTGCCCGATATCCGCTTTACCTTTGATATTAAGCAGGCGGTAAAGGGCGGTCAAGATCCTTATGCTTTGGCGGAAGCAATGGGGAAGGCTGTTGTTAATTTCCATGTAAACGACTGTGATGCAGAACACGTCTGCTTGTTGCCCGGATGCGGAAACATTGATTATGACCGCATTTATGCCACTTTATCCAAAAATGATTATCTTGGACCCGCTTTGATTGAGGTCTATCGCAAGAATTTTGATACCGATGCAGAGATTGGTGTATCAAAATCTTTTTTGGAACATAAATTTTTGCTTGCAAAATAAGGGGTTATTCGGTATAATAGTTTCAATGTAATGAAATCGTACACAAAAAGGTGGTGCTTTCTTAATGAAATGTCCTTTTTGCTCTTGGCCTGAAAGTAAGGTCGTGGATTCCAGACCTACCGATGATGAAGAAAAGATCCGCCGTCGGCGCGAATGTATCAAGTGCGGTAAACGTTTCACAACCTTTGAGGCAATCGAAACAATTCCCTTGGTTGTGATCAAAAAAGATATGACCAGAGAGGCCTTTTCTAAAGATAAAATTATGAAGGGGCTTTTGCGTGCCTGCGAAAAGCGTCCTGTCAGTATTGCTGATATGGAAAAGATCGTATCCGATGTAGAATCGGTTCTTTATAATTCCATGGAAAAGGAAATCACCACCAAATATATTGGTGAGTTGGTGATGGAAGCTCTTCGTGAATTGGACAAAGTATCCTATGTTCGCTATGCTTCTGTGCACCGCGAATTTAAGGATATCGATTCCTTCTATGAAGAAGTAACAAAACTACTGAAGAAAGGTTGAATTCAATGAAACAGTGTGTTTCTGTTGTGGAGGAAGAATATGATGGCGAACTTCGCTTTTCAATTACCGAATCGGTTTTGGAAAAGGATTTTTGCAGCTTAACCCTCGGTGCAAAAGATGGGGAAGATTTGATCGGTATGAAGGTCGTGGTTCCTCTTTTGACGCGCAGAATCGGCTTTAAGCTTTTTCGTATGATCCATCCGCGTAACACGTTGAAGTTTTATTCTATCGGTGAAAAAAGCGACCGTTTGATCAAAACGCTTACCACTTATTTTCAGCCTTCTTATGAGCCCAGTGAGGGCTTTACTGAGGATGAGGTTGCGATTGATTATACTTTGCGTAATCAGGGCGCCTACGATCTTGAAAATGATAAGATCTATCTGAAGTTATATTATGATGAGGATCAGGACGAAGGAATTCCCGAGGAGGAAAAGGTTCATTTGGATATGAATTTCTCCTTCAATCTCTCTCGTGAGGTGGCAAGCTTGATCGAAACCAAAGACGGTTATTCGGCAGACTTGATTTCCTTCCTTATGAAATAAATATATACTGTGGCAACTGCCACAGTATCATATGCTGGAGTAGTTCAGTCGGTAGAATAACGGATTCGTAACCCGTAGGTCGTGGGTTCAATTCCCATCTCCAGCTCCAGAAAAAGAAAGACAAGTCGAAAGACTTGTCTTTTCTTTTTCAACTAAATCCGTCCTATCGGACGGGATAAATCCATCTTCGATGGGTGAAATCACTACGTGGTGAAATCCGACTTCGTCGGGTTAGGGGACGGATTTAATTTCACCGAAACCGCAAGGATTCGATTTCACCAAAGGCGAAAGCCTTTGATTTCACCGTGCGTTAGCACGATTTCACTTTACTTGCATTGTTTAAGCATTTATGTTATAATATTCGTAGAAATGAGGTGGTTACTATGGCCGAAAGTAAACTTGCAGTTGCATCTATGGATTTTGCTGTAAAAATTTTAAAACTATGTGATAGTATCAAAGGGCATTATTCTATTGTTAATCAACTTGAAAGGTCAGCTACAAGTATCGGTGCCAATATTCGTGAGGCAAATTATGCTCATAGTAAACCTGATTTTGTTTCTAAATTACAAATATCACTCAAAGAGTGTTATGAAACAGAATATTGGCTTGAACTTATGCTTAAAGCGGACATTTTAAACGATGACATTGCAAAGGTATTGTTGCACGATTGCGGCTCTATTCGCAGGATGCTTGTTTCTTCTATAAACACCATGAAAAATAAGGAGTAATTTTGTGAAAAAATTAAATGTTGCTTTAATCAACAATGTTCAGTATTGTAAATTTCCCAATGGAATAAATAACATAAAGGACTTCATTGAATTTCTTAACGGAAACTATCATTCTTTTGTGGAATT
>JAZQET010000034.1:0-13504 GCA_045539135.1 Eubacteriales bacterium
CTCGGGAGGCTTCCTTATTCTTGTCGGTCCAAACCGTTTTCAGCGGTCTTTATCCTCAGCGGTCTTTCAGCTGCTCGTCGATGGCTTTGGCCGCTTCCTTTCCCGCGCCCATCGCCAGTATCACCGTTGCCGCACCCGTTACCGCGTCGCCGCCGGCATAAACCCCTTCGCGGGAGGTTTTTCCGGTGGACTCTTCGGTGACGATGCAACCCCAGCGGTTGGTTTCCAAGCCGGGGGTAGTGGCACGAATCAAGGGATTGGGAGAGGTACCGATGGCCATGATCACGGTATCCATCGGCAGGATATGCTCACTGCCCTCTTTCACGATGGGGCGGCGGCGCCCTTGCTCATCGGGCTCGCCCAAGGTCATTTCCACGCAGGAGATGCCGCTCACCTTTTGGTGCTCATCCCCCAAGATCGCAACAGGGTTGGTAAGGGTACGGAAAATAATTCCCTCTTCAATGGCATGGTGGATCTCTTCCTTTCGGGCAGGGATCTCATCCATGGAACGGCGGTAAACGATGGACACCTCTTCGGCTCCCAAGCGCTTAGCGCAACGGGCGGCATCCATTGCTACATTTCCGCCGCCGACCACAGCCACCCGATTGCCTTTCCAAACAGGGGTCTCGCTCCCCTCTTCATAAGCCTTCATCAGGTTGATGCGGGTAAGAAATTCATTGGCGGAGAAGACCCCTTTCAGGTTCTCCCCGGGGATGCCCATAAAACGAGGCAGACCTGCACCGCTGCCGATAAACACACTGTCAAAGCCTTCTTCAAACAACTCGTCAATGGACTGAATTCTGCCGATGACTCTATTGGTCTCGATCTTAACGCCCAAAGCCTTCAGCCCTTCGATCTCCTTGGCAACGATGGCCTTTGGAAGGCGGAACTCGGGGATGCCGTAGACCAGCACACCGCCTGCCACGTGGAGTGCTTCAAAGACGGTCACTTCATAGCCTTTTCTTGCCAGATCCCCTGCACAGGTCAGACCTGCGGGACCGCTGCCGATGACGGCAACCTTTTTTCCGTTGGAAAGGGGCTTTTGGGGCTGCTCCTTGGCATTGTTCATATGCCAATCGGCCACAAACCGTTCCAGCCGCCCAATGGCAACCGGCTCCCCTTTAATGCCCCGCACGCATTTTCCCTCGCATTGGGTCTCTTGTGGGCAGACTCTGCCGCACACGGCGGGCAGCGCGCTGGAGGCGCTGATCACCTGATAAGCGCCTTCAAAATCCCGCTCCGTGATCTTCTTGATAAAGGCGGGAATATCGATCTGCACAGGGCAACCGCCCACGCAAGGGCGGTGCTTACATTGCAGGCATCTGCCTGCCTCTTCCACCGCCTGCTCTTCAGTATAGCCCAGCGCCACTTCTTCAAAGTTTTTATTGCGAATGTCGGGTGCCAATTCCGGCATCTTTTGCTTTTCCAAAGACATATTTGCCATTATTCCTGCACCTCTTTTTGAAACAAATTACATTGATCCTGCTCAAAAGCGTGGTAGGTTCTCCCCCGCTCCATGGCTTCATCAAAGTCCACCAAATGACCGTCGAACTCGGGACCGTCCACACAGGCGAACTTGGTCTCACCGCCCACCGTTAAGCGACAACCGCCGCACATTCCGGTACCGTCGATCATAATGGGGTTCATACTGACCACCGTCTTCACATCGTATTCCTTGGTCAGCTTGCAGACAAATTTCATCATCGGCAAGGGGCCGATGGCGATGACTTCATCATATTCATTCCGCTCCAAAAGCTCCTTGAGGGCTTCGGTCACCAAGCCTTTTTGCCCCGCGGAACCATCATCGGTCATCAGGAAAAACTCTTTGCTGATGGCGCGGAACTCCTCTTCCAAGATCACCAGATCCCGATTGCGAAAGCCGATCACCGCATCCACCGCGGTACCCGCTTTGGCAAAGGCCTTTGCCACCGGCAGAGCAATGGCATTGCCCACGCCGCCGCCGACCACGGCCACCCGTTTTTTGCCCTCGATCTCGGTGGGCTTGCCCAAAGGACCCACAAAGTCTGCCAAAGAGTCCCCTTCCTTTAACTGATCCAAGCGCATGGTGGTGGCGCCCACGATCTGGTAAATGATGGTTACGGTTCCTGCGGCGGCATCATAATCCGCCACCGTGAGGGGGATGCGCTCGCCCTTTTCGTGGGCACGCAAGATCACAAACTGACCCGCCTTTGCTTTTTTTGCCACCAGCGGTGCTTCAATGACCATCTTGGTGACAGTGGGGTTCAGGGATTGCTTTTCAATAATGCGAAACATTTCAAATACTCCTAAAGTGACAAGAATAATCTATGGGATGTAATATAGTATAGTAGAAAATTCTTTGTTTGTAAATGGGGAAAAGAAACAAATATCCGAGGTGCAAACTGCACCTCGGATATCAAATTTAACGATATTCGATCACCACGACCGCGCCTTCCCAAATATAAGCCATAGGCAAAATATTTTCATAGGTACCGTCGATGGTCACATAAAACTGCTTGGAGCCGGTGGCCTTCACGCCCATAAAGGAGCGGAAGGTATTGTTGGCAACCAAGGGCTGCTCGAAATCATTATAGATTTCGGGGTTTTCCAAGGAAAAGATATCGGCGATGGAACTACTGTCCGGCACGGTCAGTTTCCGATTTTCCATATCCTTTCCTTCGCCCAAGCCCTTGACCGTTACATAGATGGGAACCCACTCGACCTTCTCTTTACCGAAGGCATTCCAGCAGATACCGGTAGTCACACTCACGGCAATCACCAAAAAGGCAGCCAAAGAAAGTGCCCAATGCTTGCCCAGCCAGCGAACCGCTTGCACGATTTTTTTCAACATCTTATTTTGCCTCTGCAGTTTCGTTCTGAGCGGCGATCTCTGCCTTGGCAGCAGCCAACAGCTCGGTCTCCATATCGGCACCCTTCAGCACCTTGCGGAAGGCATCGATCAGATTATCATAGGTCTTCAGATTCTGGCTCATGGAAAGATCGGCGGCTGCGCTTTCACCCAGCATCTTGCCCACGGATTCTTCCAAAGCATTCTCTTCTTCGCCACCGTAGAAATAAGCGGTGTTGGCACAGAAGGTACTGTCGCTCTTCACCAGATTATAGAACTCGGGAGAACCGAAATAATCCTCACCCATCAGCATCACCAATGCTTCGGCAAAACGGATGTTCTTCTTTTGATAGGTGTTGGTGGACACATAAACACCGTGCTCCACATCGCCCACAAAAGCACCCTTTTCGCGCTGACCGCCGGGGGTGGCGGGCAGCCCCATTACTTCCACGCTGTCGGGATCGATCTCCCCTTCCATTTCGGTGGCGGGCGCCACGATCATAGCGGCGGAGCCGTTCAGGAAGTTTTCTAAAGCGGTATCGAAGGTCACATTGTAACAATCAGGAGTAAAGGCGCCGACAGCTTCCAAGTTCTTCAGCTCGGCAACGGCACGCTCCCAGCTGGAAACAGTACCGAAGGTGGGCTGATAACTATGCTCGGCGGTGCCGCCCTCGGAGAGAACCAACTCATCCACCATATAGCCAAGACCCTTATCGGCAAAGCCTGCAGAGATCGGGGTAATGCCCAAGGCCTTGAACTGATCGATGGCGGTCAAAAGGCTTGCCCAATCGGTGGGAACGGCGATCTGATTTTTCTCGAAGAGCTCGGGGTTATAGAACACACCCTGATAAGTACCGTAGAGGGGCATCATCCACAGGAAGGAATCATCCTCCAAGGAAAGGGTCTGCACACCTGCAGGCACGCTCTCCAGCAATGCGGTGTATTCACCCACAATGGTCTCCACCTTATAGATGGCTTCTTTTTCGATCAATTTGTTGACGGTTTCATCGGAGGAACCCACGAAGCAGGAGACCTGACCGCGCTTTACCTTCTTGATAAACTTTTCCAAACCCTCTTCATCGGTGGGAACGCTGACAATATTCAGGTCGATATAATAATAATCCTTGAAATCCTGAACCCAAGTCTGCATCAATTCGCGCCACTCATCCCAGTTGGGAGAGGAGGAATCGGCAGGCACACCGACGGTCATCTTCAGGATGCTCAGATCCTCTTCATCGGTATCCATATTCGCTTCGGTACAGCCGGAGAACAGGCTCAACACCAAAACCAAAACGGTTAAAAGGCTCCACAATTTGATTGCTTTTTTCATTTTTAGAGAAACCTCCAGATTTATTCTTTTATAATAATAACATAAACTAAAAATAAAATAAAGAGGTTTTTGAAAATTCTTTTACTATTTACAAATTTTTTCCTTCCAATGCGCAAGCCACACCACCAAAGCAAACTTGATTTTTTGAACCGGCTCGCTCTTTTTCAAAAAAGAAGTCCCGCTCTCCCCCACTGCGGCGATCATCTCTTCCTCTGCCTGCTCTTCGGCTACTGCGGGAGCAATGCAGAGAGCGGGATAGAGCACGCACCAAAAGTTTTCCCCTTTCGCGGCACCGATCTGCACCGAAACCGCCTGATACCGCCCTGCGGGGAAGGAAAGAGCACCATACTCTTTGGTGGGGAAATACCGCGGTCCCACCTGCACCGTCACCGCATCCTCACAACCGTTTTCCCGCAAGATCCGCTCCGCTTCCGCCTCCAGCTCCTGCCGATGGAGTTCTGCCACCGAAAGCGCCTCCTCCTGCGCGGTGCAGGGAGCAAAAAGCTGCTCCGCCAAGCCGAAAAGACCGTCCCGCACCTTGATTTTTAACTGCTGGGCTTCGGCGGAATTGTCCTTTGCCACCACATGGAACCGCACCACCTCCTGCCGCACCGCGGCGGCATCCTGCTCCCCCGCCGCCAACAGATAAAGAAAACAACCCAATAATGTAAGCATGGGAATGAGAATGTAAAATTTCAACTGTTTCATAAAACGAACACCTCCGTGCTCCCATCATCGACAGAGCAACAAGTTTTTATTCGCTTTTTCTGCTTTTTACCATTTTGCCATTCCCAAAGACCGCTCAAAATGGATGCAGATTTTCGTTTCTTTGAGCGAAGGCACGCACATTCTCAAAGACCGCTCAAAACGAGTTTTTGATCCACTCTTCCTCTCTCCTTCACTCAAAAGACCGCTCAAAATGGATGCCGATTTTCGTTTCTTTGAGCGAAGGCACGCACTTTCTCAAAGACCGCTCAAAACGAGTTTTTGATCTACTCTTCCTCTCTCCTTCACTCAAAAGACCGCTCAAAATGGATGCAGATTTTCGTTTCTTTGAACGAAGGCATGCACATTCTCAAAGACCGCTCAAAACGAGTTTTTGATCTACTCTTCCTCTCTCCTTCACTCAAAAGACCGCTCAAAATGGATGCAGATTTTCGTTTCTTTGAGCGAAGGCGTATACCGATACGCCGAGATCAAAAAACGGAAAAGAAAAAAGACTTCCAATCGGAAGTCTTTTTTTGGTCTGCGCCATTTTCAGCGGTCTTATTTTGTTCCAAAAATGCGGTCTCCGGCATCCCCCAATCCGGGTACAATGTACCCCTTCTCATTGAGCTTCTCGTCCACATGAGCGCAGTAGATCTCCACATCGGGATGGGCTTCGGTCAGAGCCTTTACACCTTCGGGGGCGGCGATCAAGCACATAAATTTGATCTTCTGACCGCCGAGCGCCTTGATCTGGCTGATGGCATCAATGGCAGAGCCGCCGGTGGCCAGCATGGGATCCACCACGATGGCAAGACGCTTGCCGATGTTGGCGGGCAGCTTGCAATAATAAGCGTGAGGCTCCAAGGTCTCCTCATCCCGATACATACCGATATGACCCACACGGGCAGAGGGAACCAGATTCAACACACCGTTGACCATACCGAGACCTGCTCTCAAAATGGGGATCACCGCCAGCTTGATACCGGCGATCACATTGGTCTTGGTTTTGGCGATGGGGGTGGTGATCTCCACCTCTTCCAAGGGAAGATCGCGCATAGATTCATAACACATCAGCATGGTGATCTCTTCCACCAACGCGCGGAATTGATTGCTGCTGGTCTCCACATTCCGAAGAATGGAAATTTTATGCTGGATCAGGGGATGGTCGAAAATCGTTACATTGCCCATAGGGTACACTTCCTTTTCTTTATTCTTATAATAAAAGCGTAACACTCCGCGCCCGCTTTGTCAAGGGAGAAAAAGGAGAACTTTTGTCAAAAACGACTTTACAAACACCGCCTTTCGCGGTATACTTTTATAGGATACGATCAAAGGAGGTGCCGCAGAAATGAAATGCCGTTCCCGCATTATGGAAGAAGCAGATGTAAAGCGGGCATTGGCGCGCATTGCCCATGAGATCATCGAGCGCAACGCCCAAGAAAAAGAGCTTTATCTTTTAGGTGTGATGCGCAGAGGGGCTCCCTTGGCGGAAATGATCGCCAAGAATATCGAGACCTTTTCCGATCTGAAGGTGCACTGCGGCACGGTGGACATTACCCGCTATCGGGATGATCTGCCCCTCACCGAAAGCCCCGCCGAGGGCGGCGGCATGATTCCTTTTACGGTGGAAGGTAAAACCGTTATTTTGGTGGACGATGTGATCTATACCGGCCGTTCTGCCCGCGCCGCCTTGGAGGCAGTGCTTTCCCACGGCAGACCTGCCCGCATCCAGCTTGCGGTATTGATCGACCGCGGCCATCGGGAACTGCCCGTTCGGGGCGATTATGTGGGCAAAAATGTGCCCACCGCCAAGAGCGAGCTGATCAAAGTGCATATCCCTCCCTTCGATGAGACTGTCGATGTGGAGTTATATGGAAATTAAATTTAGGAGGAAGTTTACATGAAACTTGTTTTCCAACCCCATGAAAAACCCAAGTTCGGCGCAAACCTTGTGTTCGCCATCCAGCAGCTGCTGGCCATTATGGCAGCCACCTTGGTGGTTCCTGTTATCATCGGTAACGGGATGAGCCCCGCCGCCGCTTTGTTCGGCGCAGGCGTGGGTACTCTTGTGTACCTGCTGTTCACCAAGTTCCGCAGCCCCGTGTTCCTTGGCAGCTCCTTTGCCTTTTTGGGCTCCATGGCAGCCGCTTTCGCAGGCGCTGTTTCCACCGCCGCAGGCTATGTGGGCCTGATCCTCGGTGCCGCTTGCGCCGGTCTGGTCTATGTGGTGATCGCCGTCATCGTAAAGTTCGCAGGTGTCAACTGGATCAATAAGCTGATGCCCCCTGTGGTTATCGGACCTACCGTTGCCATCATCGGTCTTTCCTTGGCAGGCAATGCTGTGGGCGACCTGCAGAAGGGCGGCGTCCTGAACGCAGACGGCGCTTCTGTTGCCGATGTGAAGATCGCCATTTTGGTTGGTCTTGTGACCCTGTTTGTGACCATTCTCTGCTCCACCTTCGGTAAGAAGATGGCCAAGATGATCCCCTTCATCATCGGTATTCTGGCAGGCTATGCTGTCGGTGTTGTGTTCACCGTGATCGGTAACGCTGCCGGCATCGAAGCTTTGCAGATCATCGACTTTTCCAAGATCACCGCTCTCTGGGCAGACGGGGTCACCATCAACACCTTTGTGCAGTTCCCTGAATTCACCTTCCTGACCGCTATGAAGGGTGTTGCCGATCTGGATGCCGCTTATATCGGCACCATCGCAGTTGCTTATACCCCCGTTGCTTTTGTGGTATTTGCCGAGCATATCGCTGACCACAAGAACATTTCTTCCATCATCGAGAAGGATCTTCTGGAAGATCCCGGCCTCTCTCGCACCCTGCTGGGTGACGGTGTCGGCTCCGCAGTAGGCGCTGTTTTCGGCGGCTGCCCCAACACCACCTACGGTGAGTCCGTGGCTTGCGTGGCTATTTCCGGTAACGCTTCCGTTTCCACCATCTTCTTGACCTCCATTCTCGCCATCCTGATCTCCTTCCTCTCCCCCTTCGTGGCATTCGTAAACTCCATTCCCTCTTGCGTAATGGGCGGTGTTTGCGTAGCGCTCTACGGCTTTATCGCTGTATCCGGCCTGAAGATGGTGCAGAAGGTTGATCTGGAAGAGAACCGCAACCTGTTTGTGGTTTCCACCATCCTGATCGCCGGTATCGGTGGTTTGAGCGTCAGCTTCGGTCAGGTGACCATCACCTCCATCGCTTGCGCTTTGATCCTTGGTATTCTGGTGAACTTGGTTCTGGGTAAAAAGAAAAACAAGTAATTGCACTTGATAAGAAAAAGGCTCTCCGACGGAGAGCCTTTTTCAATTTGACTTTTTCGGGGAAACCTTTTATAATGATGGTAACAACTACCAAAGCGAGGAAACATTATGTCTGTTGTATTAGGCATCGATGTTGGGGGTTCGACCACCAAGATCGTGGCATATGATCAAAAAATCATCGGTATGCTGCAGGTGCGGGCAGGGGATCAGCTGACCTCCCTCTACGGCGCCATCGGCAACCTGCTGCAGACCTATGGGCTGCAGCTGAGCGATATTGAAAAAATAGTGCTGACCGGCGTGGGCGCTTCTTTTGTCGAAGAGGATATCTACGGTATCCCCACCCAAAAGGTAGCGGAATTTGAAGCCATCGGCAAGGGCGCTCTGCTCCAAAGCGGGGAACCCCATGCCTTGGTGGTCAGTATGGGTACCGGCACCTCCTATGTGGAAGCCTCCCAAGAGAAGATCACCCATATCGGCGGAAGCGGTGTGGGCGGAGGTACCTTGGTGGGTCTTTCCTCCAAGATTTTGGGGGTGACCGATATTGATGCCATCATCGCCTTGGCGGAAAAAGGAAGCCTTTCCAATGTGGATCTTACCATCGGGGATATCAGTAAGCAACAGATCCCCAACCTGCCTGAAGAGATCACCGCCGCCAACTTCGGCAAGGTGAAAAGCACCGCTACCAAGGAGGATTTCGCCTTGGGATTGATGAATATGATCTATCAGACGGCAGGAGTGCTTGCCTCCTTCTGCGCCACAGGCAGAGGCATCCGAAAGGTGATCTTCACCGGCTCTTTAGCAGACCTGCCTCAGGCAAAAGACCTGCTCCCTCCGGTGGCTGCTCTTTATGAGGGGATCGAATTCATCCTCCCCGAAAACGCCACCTTCACCACCGCCATCGGCGCGGCGATCCTTTAAGAAGGAGTACCACTATGAGAATAAACGGACAACAGAATTTTCTTTCTGATTTTGATGCTATGAACCAAGGACCCACTTTCCCCGATGTTTTAATCGCACTTTTGATTGCGGCACTTTGTATGGCGGCGGTATGGATCTCTCTGTTTTTGAAACCGGTTCGTCCGCAATCCCGCAAATTCTTTTGGATCTTGGGCGGCATTTTTGTTTTGGCAAATCAGCTGCTTCCTTTGCTGTTGCCCACTCGCCTTTTAATGAAGATTCCTGTTTTATATACACTACACCCACTCTTGTTGCTGGTCATACTTTCGGTTGCGGAGTTTTTTGTACTATTAAAGCATACCGAAGAAAAAAGACGCTTGATCGGCGCTTTGGCACTTCAAAGTATATTGATCTTGATTTTCTCTTGGATTTTCGGCTCTTTAATTACACTAATCATCGCACCGATCTTCTATTAAAAAAAGCCTCTCATCAGAGAGGCTTTTTATTTTATGAAATTAAAACTGATCCGAGACCGCTCAAAATAGATGCAGATTTTTGTTTCTTTGAGCGAAGGCACGCGCTTACCCAAAGACCGCTCAAAACGAGTTTGGATCGTCGTTTCTTCAGGCGAAGATGTATGTGGATACATCGAGGCTGAAAAACGGCGAAGACATAAAAAGCCTCCCGATTGCTCGGGAGGCTTCCTTATTCTTGTCGGTCCAAACCGTTTTCAGCGGTCTTCCCCCGCCTTCTATTTTAATACTCGCAAACCCTTCGGATAATGGTTTTTGCCGATTCCCTGAGACGCTTTGATCCATCCCAAGGGGATCCCCGCCGTGGTAACCACCCCGTAGCCCTTTTGATTGCAGGGCACGGTCTCACCCCGCAGGTAGGCCTCTGCTTGCGGGAGGGTCAATTCTTCATGGTAATAGAACGCCTCTTTGGGCAGGCACATGGCTAAATGATGGGCGGGCTTCCATTGCTTTCCCTTTCGCTCCAGCACTTCCATTCCTGCTCTCAAAATCCGCACACCCTTGGGGCAAGGCAGATCGGGATCCACCAAAAAGTAGCGCTCGCCCCGTTGGATCAGGTTTCCCTCTAAGGGGATTTTCAGCAGTTCCTGCAATGCGGCAAGGGCATCGGGATGCTTTTCTTTGGGAAAGGTGGGTGCCGCGGCGGCAGAGCCTTCACCCTTATGGCGCAGGGCGCAAACAAAATGCCCTTCTCCACCGTTGGCGGGGAAGATCCGCACTCCGTTTGAAAGCCCAAGCAGGGCGGGAGAGCCGCCTTGGATGCCGGTCTCCACCGTTTCAAAATCCGGATGCCGCTCCAAAAACCATAGAATGGTTCGCTCATTTTCTTCTAAATTAAAGGTGCAGGTGGAATAACCCAGCCGCCCGCCGGGGCGGCGCATTCCTGCCGCCTGCTCCAGCAGTTCGCGGCTGCGGGCGGCACACATCTCCACCAAGTCTTCCGTCCACTCCTCCAAAATGCGGGGATATTTGCGGAACATTCCCTCCCCCGAGCAGGGACTGTCGATGAGAATTTTATCGAAATAAGCGGGAAAGGCTTTGGCAAGGGCGGCGGCATCGCTATTGGTGACCACCGCACGGGAGATGCCCATTCGCTCCATATTCTCTGCCAAAACAGAAGCACGGTTGGGCTTGATCTCATTGGCCACCAAAAGCCCTTTGGTAAGGGCACTGCCGATGGCGGTCGCCTTGGAGCCGGGGGCGGCGCAAAGATCCAGCACCCGCTCCTCTCCCTCAAGCTGTAAGGCGGTGACCGCACTCATGGCGGAGGGCTCTTGGAAATAATACATCCCCGCATGATGGTAGGGATGGTTGCCGCTGGTCTCCTCTTCTATGTAAAAACCGTCGGCATAAAAAGGCGACGGCTCCACCCCAAAGGGTACGGTCTTCAAAAACTCCTCTCGCCCGATCTTTTTGCGGTTGAACCGCACCCCCTCCAAGGGAGGGGTGTTCAGGTAAGGGATCAGATCTACAATTTTTTTCAGATAGGAAATCATTGAATCGTCTCTTTCTTGGGATCGGAAAAGCCGAACCCTAAAATTTCGGTAGCCTCGCTGACCACCATAAATGCTTCGGGGTCTGCCTGATAGACCACCTTTCGCAACAGCCGCTCCTCCCCTGCGCCAAAGGCACAAAGAAGCACCTGCTTTTCTCCGCCGGTGAACCCCCCCACGCCCTTCAGCACGGTGATGCCCCGACGGGTCTTTTCCATAATCTCAGGCGCCAGATCTTTTTTAGAGATGACCCACGCCATCCGCCCTGCGGTTCTGCCCTTGAGGTAGGTGTTCAGCACAGTGGTATACACCGCTGCCAACAGCACCGAATAGAGCACGGTCTCCAACTCCCCGTAGACCACCCCGCCCAGCAGGATGATGACCACATCAATGATCAGCACCATATTGCCAAAGGAAAAGGCGGGAAATTTCCGTTGCAACAGCAGAGCCAAAAGATCACTGCCGCCGGTGACCATCCCCTCCCCGCAAAGAAGGGCAAGCCCCGCGCCGGTCAATGCCGCGCCGCAAAGGGTGGAAAGCAGGCGATCCCCCGAAAAAGCGGGCAAAAGGGCAGAAAACTCCAAAGCCAAGGAAAGCACCGCGGTGCCCACCAAAGCCAGCAGAGAAAATCGCTTACTCAGCCAAAAGAAGGAGACGATCAGCAAGGGCAGGTTCAGCAAAGCCACCCCGAGACCCACGGGAAGCCCCGCTATCTGCTCCAAAATGGTGGCAAGACCGGTGGCACCGCCCATCAACACCCGATGGGGGTTGATGAACACGGTCACACCCACTCCATAGAGCCCTGCGCCCAGCAGGACGGTCAACGCTGAGATCCCATACTTTTTCATTACTGCTCGCTCCTTGCGGTTTTTCCTTTAGTTTACCTCAAGTGCGGTGATTTTATCAAAAAGTGTTTTCAGCCGTTGCTGTTCCCCTGCCAAATGCAGATACCCCCAAAGGGCTTCAAAGCCGGTGGCGGCGTGATAGGTGCCGTAGTCTGCACTTTTAGGCTTGGAATGGGTCTTGGCATTTCTGCCCCGACGCACCACCTCCAGCTCGGTTTCGGTGAGTTCCGGTAAAATGGCATTCAAAAATTGCTCCTGCGCTCCGCAGCTTACATATTTTTGCGCCTTTTGATGGAGCTTTTGGCTTTGGCAGTTGCCCTGCTCCAACAAATAGGTACGTACATACAGTTCATAGACGCCGTCCCCCAAATAGGCAAGAGCCAAGGGGCTGTATTGATGCAAAACCTCTTCTTTATTCATACTGCTGCAGTAATACTCCTTTTACTTTTTGATCTTCGATCTCGATAATACCGTAAAAACGGTAAGGGGAAGAAAGGGCGCCGGGGTTCATCACCAAGATCCCCTCCCGCACCTCTAAAAAGGGGGCGTGGGTATGGCCGAAGAACACCGCGTCTGCCCCCGCCCTTTTGGCGGCGGCGATGAGGGCACCGAGCCCGCTTTTCACCTGATAGCGGTGACCGTGGCAAAGCATCAGCTTCACCCCGCCAAGCTCCAAAATCTGCTCCTCCAACCCGTCGCTCCAGCCGTCGCAGTTGCCCCGTACCATATAAACAGGGTGGCCGTTGGTACGGGCAAGCATCCAGCGCGCGTCGGCAATGTGATCTCCTAAATGTATAATTCCGTCGTTTGGATACTGTTTGTATAGTTCTTCCATGGGCAAACGGACATTATGGGTATCGGAAACCACCAAAAAACGAAGCATCTTGCCGCCTCCTTTGTTCTCAATAATCCTATTGTAGCATAAAATAAGGAGGGAAACAACCATTTTTCCACGAAAGGAGAATCCCAATGAATGATTTTATGGATCAACTGAAAGGAATGGATAAAAAAGAGCGTCGTGCCCTTTTGGAAAAGCTTTCCGCCGCCCTCACGCCCCAACAGCAGGAGCAGGTGCGGGCGGTGATGCAGGATAAAAAGCAGATGGAAAAGATTACGCAAAACCTTCGGAGCGATGACCTGACTACCCTGATCGAAGGAGTGAAATCCGCCGAGAATACCGCGGATTTTCTCCAAAGCCCGCAGGTGACGGAGCGGCTCAAGGAGCTCTTGCAGTAGAAAATAAGCAGGAGGCAGACCCTTTGGGCGCTCTGCTGGGCGGCGGAATGGGCGACCTGCTGGGCGGATTGATGGGCGGCGGTCTGCCGGAAGGCTTGGATCCCGCCTTGCTCTTAAAGGCGGGCAAAGCCCTCTCCGGTATGAAGGATCAGCCCGATGACCGCTGTACCCTCCTGACCGCCCTCAAGCCTTACCTGCGGCGGGAACGGCGGGAGCGGGTGGATGAAGCGGTGCGGATGTTAAAGTTGTTACGCGTGGCAGAACTGTTCAGAAAGGATCTGTTTTAGATGGATATATTACTTCAGTCCGACGGGCAGCTGTACCCGCCCCCCCCGGCGCGCAAAAAAGAGGCGCCCCCCAAACCCCCCCCCCC
>JAZQET010000035.1:0-8784 GCA_045539135.1 Eubacteriales bacterium
AAACTCACCCCCAAACGGCGGGATCAACTGTTTGATGAGATCGTCGCCAACGCCGTTGCTTACAGCATCGGCTGGGCATCGGTGGAAGAGATCGATGAATTGAATATCTTAAATGCCGCTATGCTGGCAATGCGCCGCGCCATCGAAGGCCTGCCTCAAAAGGCAGACTTTGCGTTGGTGGACGGAAATGTGGTGCGGGATTTTCCCATTCCTGCCGTTGCCATCGTGGGGGGAGACGGGGCTTCTCCTTCCATCGCCGCTGCATCCATTTTGGCAAAGGTCTCCAGAGACCGCCTGTGCGAAGAATTGGATGCCCAATATCCCGAATACAAGATTGCTGTTCATAAAGGATACGGTACCAAAGTCCATCGGGAGGCTCTGCTTGCTTATGGACCTTCTCCTTGCCATCGAAAAACATTTTTAAAAAAGATTTTAGGGGAATAAAATGAAGGTCTACGGACTAGGCTTAAAAGGAGAGCAGATCGCAAAGCGCTATCTGCTCCGAAAAGGATGTAAGATCTTGGCAACCAATTACCAATGCCGTTTCGGCGAATTGGATCTGATCGCGGAAGAGCAGGGGGTATTGGTTTTTTGCGAGGTAAAGACCCGAAGCAAAGGGATGATCGCCCCGCCTCAGGAAAGCGTTACTCCTGCCAAGCAACGAAAAATGATTAAAACAGCGCAGTTTTGGCTGGCGGAGCATCCGTCGGAAAGCGAAATGCGTTTTGATGTTCTTGCCATCTCGCCCGATGGGTTGGGGAGCTGGCAGGTGGAGCATCTGAAAAATGTGATTGTGTTATGATTTACGGCGACCTTCATTGTGATACTTTATGGCGGTGTTTTGAGCGGCGGGTGGATCTTTCGGATCCAAGCCTGCACCTTCAAAAGGAGCCGCCCTTTTCTCATTTACAGACCTATGCCATTTACATCCCCGATACGGTGGATGACCCTTATCGCTATTTCCGCGCAGTCTATGCTTATGCAGAAGAGATGATGCACCGCCATCCTGAAATGGTGCTCTGCAAAAGTGCAAAAGAGATCGACTGCGCCTTTGAAGCGGGTAAGAAGCCCTATCTTTTGAGCGTGGAGGGTGGCGGCTTTTTCGGTGCCAATACCGAAAAAAATCGCCGTACCGCCAAGGAACTGCGGGAAAAGGGAATTGCTTTTCTGTCCCTGTGCTATAACCGCGGAAACGGCCTTGCAGGCGGAATTTTAGACCCCAACCGCGGGCTTTCTCCGTTGGGGAAAGAGGTGGCACTTCTTTTGCGGGAGGAAGGGATCTCGCTGGATCTTTCTCACCTGAATCACCGCTCGGCAGATGCCCTTTTGGACTTTTTGCCCGATGGGGTGGTGGCCACCCATTCCAACAGCTTTTCTTTGGTTCCCCACCCGCGAAATTTGACCGATGATCAGATTCGTGCCCTCATTGAAAAGAAGGGCTTGATCGGCATTAATTTTTATCCGCCTTTTCTTTCTTCGGAAGAGGAGGCATCGGTGGAGGATGTGCTGCTGCATATCCGCTATATGGAGCGGTTGGGCGGTCAGGAGGTTCTTGCCTTCGGCAGTGATTTTGACGGTATCGACCGTACCCCGAAGGGATTGGAAACCCTCGGTGCAGTGCCCGCCCTTGCGGAGCGCGTTGGAAACAGCGCTTACCTTTACGAAAATATGAAACGCTATTTGGATCGGCATTTTTGAATGTAAAAAGCGCCGGAAGTTCCGACGCTTTTTTGAAAAAACTTATTTCTCTTTGTAGGTCTTGCAGAAGGTATCTTCGCTGCAGCTGCAGTTTGCGGCGCAGTCGCTCACTTCGATTTTTTCTGCGGTACATTTGTTTTCCGTGGTGTGATAATAGCAGTTGGTAACTTTGCAATCCACACCCATGTTGATCGGTTTTTGATTCATTGGATTCTACACTCCTTTCCGCTCATTAGTTTGTGCAGAAAGGAAATAAATATTCGTAAAAAAAGGAGGTGTCAAACTTGTCGGTATTTGTGTTGGGCGATCCCCATTTGTCCTTTTCTTCGGACAAGCCGATGGATATTTTCGGAAGAAATTGGAAAAATCATCCTAAAAAAATCAAAAGAGCTTGGATGCGCAGGGTCCGCCCGCAAGATACGGTGGTGCTGGCAGGGGACATCTCTTGGGCAATGTCCTTGAAAGAGGCGGAAAAGGATCTGGCTTTTTTGCATAGCCTTCCCGGTAAAAAAGTATTACTGAAGGGCAATCACGATTATTGGTGGGAGACCGCTTCAAAAATGCGCGCATTTTTCAAAGAGCGCGGCTGGGATGATATGGTTCTGCTCCATAATAATTATGTTTTGTCGGACGGGGTTGCTCTTTGCGGTACCCGCGGCTGGGATATTGCGGCAAACAGTGAGCAGGATCAAAAGATGCAGGAGCGGGAATATCAGCGGTTGGAGCATTCCTTGCAATCGGTTCCCAAGGGGATGAAAAGAATCGTCTTTTTCCATTATCCGCCCTTGGACGATAAAAAATCCCCCTATCTTTCTTTGTTGAAAAAATATAAAGTCCGCCGTTGCTATTACGGTCATATTCACGGCGCTAAAGCAAAGCAGATTAAAAAGATCCGCCAAAAAGGAATCACCTTTACATTAGTTTCTGCCGATGCGTTGGACTTTAAACCCCGCCGTATCTTGAAAAAACGAAAGAAAAAGGCGGTTTCTCATCAAAATTGCCAAAAAAACCCTTCTTTTTGGGGGAAAGTTCTCTCGATTTTTAAGAGTAAGTGTTGACTTTTTCGGTCAATGATTATATTATATTATAGTTAAAGTGCATTCTTATGGAGGTATAATTAGGATGACTGTTAAAGAAGTAAAGAAGTTGGAAAAAAGCACTGTTGAATTGACTGTTGAAGTCAAGGGCGAAGAGTTCAAGGCCGCTGTTGATGCTGCCTTCAAGAAGAATTTGTCTAAGATCAGCGTTCCCGGTTTCCGTAAGGGTAAGGCTCCCCGTAAGGTGGTTGAGCGCTTGTATGGCGAAGGCATCTTCTTTGAGGATGCTGTGAATGATCTGTATCCTAAGGCAATGGATGAAGCCATCGCGGAAGCAAAATTGGATATCGTTTCCCGTCCCGAAGTGGAGATCACCGAGGTGGATGCAGACGGTTTCACCATGAAAGCCGTTGTAACCGTAAAGCCCGAAGTGACCGTGAAGGAATATAAGGGATTAAAGGCAACCAAAAATGTCTATACTGTTACTGAGTCCGAAGCAAAGGCCGAATTGGAGCGCCTGCAGAAGCAGAATGAGCGCACCATCGTTGTGGACCGTGAGTCTAAAGACGGCGATACCGTGAATATTAACTTTGACGGTTCCGTGGACGGCGTTCATTTTGACGGCGGCAAGGGCGAGAACTATGATCTGGTTCTGGGCTCCGGCAGCTTCATCCCCGGCTTTGAACCCCAGTTGGTTGGCAAGAAGGCAGGCGAGGATGTTCAGGTTGAGGTGACCTTCCCCGAAGATTATCATGCAGAAGACCTGAAGGGTAAGGCCGCGATCTTTGATTGCCACATCAACGAAGTAAAAGAGAACGAAGTTCCTGCTTTGGACGATGAGTTCGCAAAGGATGTCAGCGAGTTCGATACTCTGGCAGACCTGAAGAAGGATATCAAAAAGAAGATCAAAGAGAGCAAAGAGCGTCAGGCAGCCGCTGAGCTGGATACCGCTTTGATCGATGCACTCTTGGCAAATACCGAAGTGGAGATCCCCGAAGTGATGATCGCGCAGGAAGTGGATACTATGTGCGGTGAGTTCGAGCAGAGACTGGCTGGCTCCGGTCTGAATTTGGAGATGTATCTGCAGTATACCGGTATGGATATGGCTGCATTCCGCAAGGGCTTTGAAGAGGATGCCGCAAAGCGTGTGAAGACCCGCTTGGCTCTGGAGAAGGTCGTTGCAATGGAAGGCGTTGTGGTTGCCGATGAGGATATCGAGAAGGAATATAAGGATATCGCCGCGGCATACAATATGCCTGTAGATCAGGTGAAGATGTATATTCCCAGAGAGAATATCACCATGGATTGCGCCGTTTCCAAGGCTGTTGATCTGATCCGTGCCAACGCCGAGATCACCGAGGAAAAGGTGGCCGCCAAGAAGCCTGCCGCAAAGAAGCCTGCCGCTAAGAAGACTGCGGCAAAGAAAGAAGAGAAGACCGAGGAGTAATTCGGCTTCTGTAATTAAAGGAGAAATCTATGAGTTTAGTACCGATGGTAGTGGAGCAAACCGGTCACGGTGAGCGTTCGTATGATATTTATTCCCGTCTGCTGAATGATCGCATCATTATGCTGACCGAGGAGGTCAACGATACCACTGCAAGCTTGGTGATCGCTCAGTTGCTTTACTTGGAGAGTCAGGATCCCGATAAGGATATCAGCCTGTATATCAACTCTCCCGGCGGTTCGGTCACTGCAGGTCTTGCCATTTTTGATACAATGCAGTATATCAAGTGCGATGTATCCACCATTTGTATCGGTATGGCGGCAAGTATGGGCGCCTTCTTGCTGGCGGCAGGAGCCAAAGGAAAACGGTTCTGCCTGCCCAACAGCGAAGTGATGATCCATCAGCCTTTGGGCGGTATTTTGGGAAGTGCCACCGATGTGGAGATCCGAAATCGCAACCTGAAAAAGACCAAGGAAAAACTCAGTAAGATGCTTGCCGATTTCACCGGCAAGACCTATGAAGAGATCATTCGGGATACCGACCGTGATAATTTTCTTTCCGCAGAGGAAGCCAAGGAATACGGTCTGGTGGATCAAGTGATCGCACACAGATAACAAAGAGAGAGGAATAAAACATTATTCCTCTCTCATTTACTCTTAGTTTGTCTGCTCGAAGGAGAAAAGGAATGTCCGAAAAAAAGACCTGTTCCTTCTGCGGTCGCTCCGTAGAAGAAGTGAATATGATCGAGGGGATCGACGGATTGATCTGCGCCGAGTGCGTGGAGTTTTGTATGGATCTTCTGGTGCAAAACGGGTATCAGCCTGCTCGCCGCGGGGGAAAACGGGGCAAAAAGAAGGATGAAGAGATCCATGTCTATAAGCCTACCGAGATCAAAGCCTTTTTGGATGAGTATGTGATCGGTCAGGATCGGGCAAAGATCGCTCTTTCCGTGGCGGTGTATAACCATTATAAACGCATTCTGAACCCCAAAGCCGATGCTTCGGGGGTGGAATTGCAAAAGAGCAATATCCTCTTGGTGGGTCCCACCGGCAGCGGTAAGACCTACCTTGCCAAGACCTTGGCAAAGATTTTGAACGTTCCTTTCGCCATTGCCGATGCCACTACCTTGACCGAGGCTGGCTATGTGGGCGAGGATGTGGAAAATATTCTGCTGAAACTGTTGCAGGCGGCAGATTTCGATGTAGAGCGTGCCCAAAAGGGTATTATCTATGTGGATGAGATCGATAAGATCGCCCGTAAGAGCGAAAATGTTTCCATCACCCGCGATGTGAGCGGCGAAGGGGTTCAGCAGGCTTTGCTGAAGATTGTGGAGGGTACCGTCTCCAATGTGCCTCCTCAAGGGGGCAGAAAGCATCCCAATCAGGAGTTTATTCAGATCGATACCACCAATATCCTGTTTATCTGCGGCGGCTCTTTCGATGGAATTCGCAATGTGGTCACCAAGCGTTTGAGCAGTTCTGCTTTGGGCTTTGGTGCGCAGGTGCAAAGCAAGGAAGGCCCTTCCTTGAGTGAGATCTATCAAAAGATCGAAGCGAGAGATATTTCCAAATACGGTGTGATCCCCGAATTGGTGGGCAGATTGCCCGTTTTGGTTTCTCTGGATGAACTGGATGAGGCGGCGATGCTTCGCATCCTCACCGAGCCGAAAAACGCTATTGTGAAGCAGTATATCAAGCTGTTTGAACTGGATGGCGTGGAGCTGGTGTTCACCGATGATGCGCTGATGGCCATTGCCGAGAAGACCATTCAGCAAAAAACAGGGGCAAGAGGCTTGCGTTCCATCATCGAGAATGCAACCATGGACATTATGTATCGGGTTCCTTCTATGGAGAATGTCCGTAAGGTCGTGCTGAATAAAGCCTTTATCCTCGGCGAAGGAGAAGCCGAGATCATTTTGAAGGATGAGGAGAAATAACCGTGGATCATAACTTTTTTTCCATGCTGTTTCGAATGAAATACATTGATCGCTGGGCGCTGATGCGTAATTCCCGCAGTGAGACCCTGACCGAGCATACGCTGGAGACCTCCATTTTGGCGCATGCCTTGGCGGTGATCGGCACCTTGCGTTGCCAAAGAACCTATTCTCCCGACCGTGCGGCGGTATTGGGCTTGTTCCATGATGCCCATGAGATTCTCACCGGCGATATGCCCACCCCTGTTAAATATCAAAATCCTCAAATTGAAACCGCCTTCAAAGGGGTAGAGGAAGCGGCAAACCAAAGCCTGCTTTCCATGCTTCCCACCGATATGGCGGAGGTATATAGCCCTTTGCTGCGGGAACAGGATGAAACCTTGCGCCCTCTTGTTAAGGCGGCGGATAAGCTTTCCGCCTTGATCAAATGCATTGAAGAACGCAAGGCGGGCAATACCGAGTTTGAGATCGCCGAGCAATCTGTGCGGGCATTGCTGGAAAAATCCGAGCTCCCTGAAGTGCGGATCTTTATGGAAGAGTATCTTCCTGCTTTTGAACGCACCTTGGATGAAATGCGCCCCGAAAATTAAAAATTTCTCTTTGAAATTCTTAAAAAATTCTGTTATAATAGAGTTAATCAACGTGCAGTTTGCCAAGCAACGTAAGTCCGGTTGCCGCAAAACTGCGCGTTTTTTCTTTTTTGGAGGTTACGCGATGAAGGTCAATGATACAGTGTTATACGGTGTCCACGGCGTTTGTAAGATCGTGGAGATGGAAACCAAACAGATCGGTGGGAAAGAGCGGGAATATTTTGTGCTAAAACCCATTTTTGACCGCTCTGCCAAGGTTTATGTGCCCGCTTGGAATAAGGCGCTTACCGCCAAAATGAAACGGATTCTTTCGGTGGAAGAGATCTATGCCATGATCCGCTCCATGCCCGAGGAAGAATTGATCTTGGCAGAAAATGAAGCAGACCGCAAAAGGATCTATCAAGAGGCTTTAACAAGCGGAGACCGTGGGCAGTTGATCCGCTTGATCAAGACCCTTTATGTGCGTCAGCAGAAGCGTTTGGAGCAGAAAAAAACGCTGCTGCTTTCCGATGAGCGATTTATGAAAGATGCCGAGCGGATCCTTTATGAAGAGTTTGCTTATGTGCTGAAGATCGAAAAAGAGCAGGTTCTCCCGCTGATTATGCAAGAAATTCAAGTAGAACAAAAATAAAAAGATCAAGCGTTGTTCTTGATCTTTTATGTTGACCGGTAAAAATAGGGGTGCTATAATGAAAACAACAACGCTATAGGAGGAAAAAACGGTGAAAAACGGAACTCTTTGGACCGATGTGGACGGCAATCCGATCCAAGCCCACGGCGGTATGATTTTAAAGCATCAGGAGCGCTGGTATTGGTATGGAGAGCATAAAGGCGCACCCAACTGCCCCGATTCCCGCAGAGTGGATGTGATCGGTATTTCCTGTTATTCTTCCGATGATCTGATCAATTGGAACTATGAGGGCTTGGTGTTGGAGGCCGATCGAGAGGACCCTGAGCATCCTCTTTATTATAAGAAGGTTTGCGAACGCCCTAAGGTGATTTATTGTGAAAAGACCGGTAAGTTTGTGCTGTTGATGCATTTGGATCATGCCGATTATACTTATGCCGCAGTGGGAATTGCTGTTTCCGAAAGCCCCACAGGTCCCTTTACCCTTGTGAATGTGAAACAACCCAATAAATTGGATGTGCGGGATATGACTGTATACCAAGAGGAGGATGGAACCGCTTATTTGTTCCATAGCACCCATTGGAACCGCACCATGGGCATCTCCCGCCTGACCGAAGATTATACCGATGTAGACGGTTATTATACCTTCGCTTATCAGGATCAGTTGAGAGAAGCGCCTGCCATTTGTAAACATAACGGGTTGTATTATATGGTTACCTCCGGTTGTACCGGTTGGCGCCCCAATAGCGCACTCTATGCCACAGCTAAGTATATCACCGGTCCTTGGGTGTTGGTGGATAACCCCTGTGAAGGCCCCGATTACCGTAAAACCTTTAATGGACAGAGCACCTATATCTTTGAGCATAACGGACAGAAACACCTGATGCTGGATCATTGGAAGCCTTATGACCTGCAACATTCAGGCTACAGCTTTTTACCCGTTGAATTTGATGGGGAAGGGCATATGACCGTCCGCTGGTGCGATGAGTTTTTGGGGTGATAAATCTTTTGCACGAAGTGCAACATCGTTTGCCGAAGGCAACACTGTTTGTGATTTATCGCAACCTCGTTTTGTGGCCGCTTTGCGACCAATGATGTTCTCGTGATGCTCGAAATGATGTTTGCAACTAAATTTGCAAAACGATGTTGTGTCCCAAGGACACAAACACAAAGAAATAAGGACTTGCTTTCGCAAGTCCTTATTTCTTTGCGAGGCAACCGGCTGCCATCGGGTAAACGCGGTTCGAGCCCACGCAGTAATAAAAATAAAAAACATCTTGCCGAAAGGCAAGATGTTTTTATGTCTAAAAGTAACCAAACGGAGCAGAATTGAGGTAAAAGTAAGCAAAAGTCACCTATTATCTGTCAACTTCTGCTCGTTCAAATTTTATTTTGAATGTAAATTCCTCGGGATAAGCATCAAAATCTTGTAAATCAATTTCTAAAGTATAGTA
>JAZQET010000036.1:0-25083 GCA_045539135.1 Eubacteriales bacterium
TTTTGTTAATCGCTTTCACCAAAGCTCTTTGAACTTTGGATTTCTCAATTAACGGGTCCTTCTAAATGATGCTGTTTAATTTTCAAAGTCCACTGCTTTCCCGCTTGTTCCAAGGCTTTCCGACTCTTTTGAACCGGTTCCCTTTTTGCGGGCGCCTGAATATAATACCACTACCGAAACCATTTGTCAACACTTTTTTTCAGAAATTTTTAAGTTTTTTCGGCAGTGGGATCAAACTGTTATCAAAAACGGATCCGACGGGCGATTTTCCGCCGCCGGCGATGATTATTTTGCCAGATCATAAAGATAATATACGCCACAATTGCCAAAATCAGTAAAATCACCACGATCCGCACGATGGTATTGCTGAAAAAGGTTTTGATCAGGTGGAGGTAATAGAGAATGTTACTGCGCTCCAAGGCGGTGCTTGCCACCAGATCCACCGAGCCGTATTCCACGCCGTCCTTCACCAAGGTCACCTTGCCCAGCACATCTCCCACCGCAATGGGGGCATAGGCAAGCTCCTCGGTCTCGATGACCCGCTCAAAGGAGTCGATCTCCACATCGTTTGCCACCACCGCTTCGATTTTAGCGGCAGGCACCAGCATCACATAATCCGCCTTGGCGCAAAGTGCCACCTCGATCTCGCAGACGGAGGTGCTTTCGGTCAGCAGAGTTTGGATGCCGAAGTTACTGTATGCCCACTTATAAAGCGCCACCGAATCGGCAAAGATGGGGTTTGCGCCCTTCACATAGGGAGCATTCATAGCCACACAGATATATTCCATTCCTTTATATTTAGAAAGGGAGATCAGGTTATAGCCTGCGGCGGTGGTGCTTCCTGTTTTTCCCGCCACCGCATTTTTATAATAGTTTTCCGAATTGCGACGGATCAACTGGTTGGTGGTGATAATGGTCCGCGCTTGATTTTTATTGGTAGCAGGCAGTTGATAGGAGGATGCACTTAAGTAAGGCAACAGCCGCTCATCCGCCAGCACCTTTTGCGCCATGATCATCATATCCGACGCGGTGGTATAGTGGCTTTCATGGGTCAGACCGTGGGTATTGGCAAAATGCGTGTGGGTCATTCCCCACTCTGCCGCCTTTTCGTTCATCTTGGCCACAAAGGCTTCGATGCTGCCGCAAAGGTGGATGGCGATGGCGTTAGTAGCCTCGTTGGCAGAAGAAATGGCGATGCCGTACATCATATCCCGCAGCACGATCTCTTCCCCGTCTACCAAACCCATATTGGAGCTGCCGATCACCAGATCGGAATAACTTGCCTTTTTATCAAAGATCATTTTGGCATCCAGATCCTCGATCATATCAATGGCCACCGCCATGGTCATCAGCTTGGTGGTGGAGGCAGGATAGATCTGCCGATCTGCATTCTTTTCATAAATGATGGCGCCGGTGTTTACGCTGGCGATCACCACATTATTGGCCTTGGTCTCCGGCGCGCCCTCAATGGCCGCCGCAGAGGGCACACAGACCGCCAACAGTAACACGGTCAGCATCAAACAAATTATACTTTTGAATTTCTTCATTTCTATTTCTCCCCGATAGCGGTTGATCTCAAAAAATTGTCGGTATTTTTCAGTATACTATAATAATGAAGAAAATGCAATCCGGTAAATTCTGAATTATTTACAAATCTTGCCCATTATGATATAATATCCGCAAGCAGATATTATATGATGTCCAATTTTCTCGCCTGCGTGGCAGGCAACCGAAAATGATGGACGATTATATCAAAACGCGTTGCGTTTATGATATAATATCCGCATCAACTCGCAGGATCGGAGGGGCTTATGAAAACACTGCATTATAAAACAAGGGGCGCATCTTCCCCCCAAGGGAAGGCGAAAATTTGGTTTTGCGCCCATCCTGAGGACTACGCAACCTATTTAGAGCCCATCAGCACCGCTCTTTTGAGCAACATCAACGGTGCCGTTTGGTACGACAGCGACCCCGCCGCCTCTTGGGATCTGCAAGAGCTGCAAAATGCGCTGGAGGAGATGCAGCTCTTTGTGATGCCGGTGACCACCCGCCTTTTGACCACCCCCAATCGGGCGCTGGAGACGGAGTTTCCCTTGGCGCTCGCCAAGAACATCCCCGTGCTTCCCCTGATGCAGGAAGCGGGGCTGGCAGATCTTTTCAATGAAAAATGCGGCGAACTGCAATATTTGGACCCCAACCAGCAAGACAGCACCACCCTTTCCTACGAGGAAAAACTGAAAAACTATCTCGCCTCCGTTTTGGTCGGAGACGAGCTGGCGGAAAAGGTCCGTGCCGCCTTTGATGCCTATATCTTTTTAAGCTACCGCAAAAAGGATCGGAAATATGCCCAAGACCTGATGCGGCTGATCCACCGCAACGATTTTTGCCGCGACATTGCCATTTGGTACGACGAATATCTGATCCCCGGCGAGAATTTCAACTCCGCCATCGCCAAGGCACTGGAAAAATGCGATCTTTTTGCGCTGGCGGTCACCCCCAATCTGGTGAACGAGGTCAACTATGTAATGACCACCGAATACCCTGCCGCCGAGCAAACGGGAAAACCCATTGTTGCCGCCGAGCTGGAGGCCACCGATCGGGAGCAGTTGAAAAAGCAATACAAAAACATTCCCGACTGTATTGATGCCTACAACAACGTTGCCCTTTCGGAGACCCTGAAAAACACCCTGACCAAAATCGCCCTGAAGGAAAACGACAAGGATCCCCAACACAACTTCTTCATCGGTCTTGCCTATTTATCGGGCATTGATGTGGAGGTGGATCTTTCGCGGGCGCTGGCACTTTTGGAGGGGGCGGCCGATGCAGGTCTCCCCGACGCCATTCAAAAGCTTGCCTCCATGTATCGCAACGGTGCAGGTGTTCCCATGGATCTTGCCAAAGCCATCGCTTATGAGGAGCGGTTGGCCTCCCTTTATGAAAAGGACTGTCAAAACGATCCCACCGAGCAGAACAACGACCGCCTGCTTCACACGGTTTGGCGGTTGGGAGACGATTGGTATCAACTGCGCGATCTTGCCAAAGCCAAGGAGCAATACACCCGCCTTCATCAGATCGGCACCGCCGCCTTAAAACGCTTTGGCAATATAAAAGCCCGCCGCGATCTTTCGGTGGGATGCTTCAAGCTGGGCGATCTGCTGGAGGCAGAGGGCAATCTGGCGGAAGCGGAAAAGATGTATCAACAGGCGGTGGACTACCGCCGCCAAGTGGCGGAAACAGCGAAGACCAAGCAAAGCCGCCGCGAATTATATGAGGCCTATATAAAGCTGGGCGATGTTGCCAAAAACCGCTATGACCTTTCCGCCGCCGCGGAATACTATCGGCAGGCGCAACAGGTCAATGCCCTTCTGCCCCAAGAAGATACGGATGCCCGCCATCAGAAGGGCACCTATCTGGAGCGGTTGGGGGACGTTTATCTCCGTCAGGGACTCTTGCGCAAAGCCTCCGAGTGCTTTGACCAACTGCTCACCCTCTACTGCGGCTACCACGAAGAGACCCAAACCGCCGACTCTCATCGGTGCGTGATGATCGCCTATCATAAATGCGGACTGATCCTTATGGCCGAGGAGGATTTTGATGGAGCGCAAGCCCTGTTTCAACAGTCCTTAGCGATCGGCGAAACACTGGCCGAAGAAACCAACACCCTCTTGGCACAACAGGATCTTGCCATCTGCCTCGCTCAAATGGGGGATGTCTTTCGGGCAAAAGACGACGGTGTCCGCGCCCTTGGGCAGTATGAACGGGCCTTGGCCATTTTGGAGCCTATGCTTCAAAAGGTGCCCGCCGCCGACCTTTATCACACCACCATCACCACCTACCAGACAACGGGAGATCTTCATCTGCGCCATCAACAGTTCCCCGCCGCGGCAGAAGCCTATGAAAAGGCGCGGCGGTGGAGCGCGGAATTTTTGCGCCGTTCCGATATGTCGGATGCGCGCTATGATATGCTGATCTGTTGCGAACGGCTGGGCGATCTGTATCGCCATCAAGGCGACCCCGATGCCGCCGCAAAAATGTATCAGGAAGGAATTGACGGATGTGAAGGTCTTTTGGAAACAGTCTGCACACCGGACCTCTTGCGCACGCTTGCCATCTGCTACACCAAGCAGGGCAGCTTAATGAAAGAAAAGGGCGAGCCCTCTGCCGCCAAAGAATTCCTTCTTCGAGCCTTGGCGCTTTTGGAGCGGGGGGACAAAGAGATCGATAACAAGAAATTCTACCACAGCGCACTGATCGTCTATGCCAACCTCTACGATGTTTATCAAATGGAGCGGGATCCGCAGCAAGCGCGGGAAATGCTGGTAAAATCCTTCGAGATCACCAAATCCCTATTGGGTGGATTTTGCGATCGGAAGGAGCGGATGTACCTTTCCACCCTCTGCCTCCACTTGGGCAACAGTTTTGCAAAGGATCAAGAAGCCACCGCCGCAGAGGCCTATGAAAAGGGCATCGAATTGTGCACGGCGATGGAGTCGGAGACCGAGGATCCCTTTGTTCGCCGCACCCTGCAGGAGCTTTACTCTGCCTTCGGGCGGCTCCGCAAGCAGCAAGAGAAGCCCGACGCGGCGGCAGAACTGTTTCAAAAAGCGTTGGAAGAAGCGCGCCTTTTGGCGAAGCAGACCCATCTCCCCGAAGACCGCAACGCGCTGGCCACGGCGCACTACAATCTTGCCTTTTTATCCGAAACCAAAAAGGAGCACCTGACCCAAGCTTATGAGATCTGGTCGGAGCTTTCCGCCCGATTCCCCGCAAAGGAATTCTATGCCAAGCGCAAAGAGCTTGCCCGCTCCAAATTGGAGGAATAAAACTATGCCCGTGTGTTTTCAAAAAACACACGGGCATTTTACTTTTCACAAAGCTTTGCTCTTTTTCCACAGATATTCAAATTCATTTTCATAAATCTTATAGTAATTGGAAAAACTGCTGATCTCATGTTCAAAAGAACGATTCAGATTCACATTGTTATAGGCATAATATTTAATATGAAGTCGCCCGTAAGGTGCGCCGTTTTTGAGAGAAGAAAAACGGATGCCGTGGTGCACGTGGATCAAGGGGATGGCACACTCCCGCACCTCTAAGAAGTCCCTGTTTTGCTCGGCGATCCTTTTCCAAACGGCTCTCGCCTGATCAAAGCCTGTGTATACCGCCGTCTCATCCCGCATATACCGCGCAATGCTTTCTGCCGCCTCGGGGGTGTTGATCAGGATCCGCAAGGGGATCTTGCGCTCGATCATATGTTGCAAGATCTCTTTTTCGTTGCCGGGGCGCAACCACGCAGCGCCTGCGTGGAATGCCATATCCACCCGCTCCACACGCATCCCTGCATTTTCCGAAAGGTTGTTTTTGAAAAAATCTTCGGTATTGATCATGGGCTTGATGGGATTGGCATTTTTCAAAAAGCGATCGCAGAGCTTATCCAGATCCTGATCCAAGGAATAGTCCTTATGAACGGTGACGCCATTCCTGTTTTGCACCATCTGCAAGGGGGCGGGCAGCTCTTTGGGCCAACGGAACCCATCACACAGCACGGGGATGACATTCAGCCCCTCGGTCTCCATTGCCCACTCCGCTTCTTTTTTCAGCCAATCGGACTCCTCGGTGCAACGGTCTAGATCATGGGGGAACAGCACCATCACAAAATTGCGGCTTTTACCGATGGCTTCTTTGATCTGCTCTTCTACCTTGACTGAATCCATCGTTTTATCCATAAACACCGAATAGCCGTTATAATTCAGCTTATCAAAGATCACCTGCGCCATATAAAAACCCGTTTCATGGCGGTAGCTGATAAAAACATCGTAATTTTCCGTTTCTTGCTTTGTTTGAAACATCCTTCTCCCCATCCTTCAAGATTAATTGGAGTCTCTTGTTCTTTCAGTATACACTACTTTTGAAAAAATTGCAATTGCACAATTTTGGCGAAAAAAAGGTGGATTTTGGTGATTAATCCATCGAGTGCATATTGACAGAGCATCGAAAAAAATATATATTATAAGGTAGGATTTTGATTAAACTATAAACAAATATCTTGTTTATTTGAAAGGTAGGTTCTAAAATGGCATTTTCTCTTCATGGGGTGCATCTGCCCCACAGAAAAAATACCGCAAACACCGCCGCAGTCCGAATGGATGCGCCCAAAACGGTTGCCATCCCTATGGGGATGCATATCGGCGCGCCCTCGACCCCTGCGGTAAAGGTGGGCGACCATGTGGACATCGGTACCCTGATCGCCCAACAAAACGGTACCATTTCGGTACCGGTTCATTCCAGCGTTTCCGGCACGGTGAAAGCCATTGAACTGCGGATGCAGTCCAACGGGCAGAAGGCACCGGTGATCGTGATCGAATCGGACGGTGCCAACACCGTGGAGCCCGCTATCGCGGCGCCCAAGGTGACCAATCGGGAAGAATTGATCGACGCCATCCGCCAAAGCGGCATTGTGGGTCTGGGCGGCGCAGGCTTTCCCACCTATGTGAAATTCAATGCAGACCCCGCCAAGATCGAAGAGCTGGTCATCAACGGTGCCGAGTGCGAGCCCTATATCACCAGCGACTCCCTTACCATGACCCACCGTGCCGACGATATGGCCTATGCCCTTTCGGTGCTGGAGACCCATTTGGGGATCAAAAAAGTGATCATCGGCATTGAAAACAACAAAAAAGAAGCCATCGCCAAGATGAAAGAACTGGCGGCAAAGGATCCTTGCGTGAAGGTGGTCTCTCTGCCTGCGGTCTACCCCCAAGGCGGTGAAAAGGTGCTGGTGTACCACACTACCGGAAAGGTGATCCCTGTGGGCAAGCTTCCCTTGGATGTGGGTTGCGTGGTGTGCAACTGCACCACCCTTGCCTCCATCGGCGCCTACCTGAAAACAGGAATGCCCTTGGTGGAAAAGTGCATCACGGTGGACGGCAGTGCCGTGCAGGAGCCGAAAAACGTGATCGTGCCCATCGGCACCGCCATGGAAGAGGTTTTTGCCTTCTGCGGCGGCTTCAAAGAGGAGCCGGGCAAGGTGATCTACGGCGGACCCATGATGGGTGTTGCGGTGGCAGACCTGACCGCCCCCGTATTGAAGAACACCAATGCCATTTTGGCATTCAACCAAAAGGATGCCGACCCCGGTGTGGAGACTGCCTGCATCCGTTGCGGCAACTGCTATAACCACTGCCCCTTCGGCATCAACCCCAGCGCGCTGGAGCGCGCCTATAAAACAGGGGATCTTAAGGCGATGGAACGCTTGGGCGCCGACGCTTGCATGGAATGCGGCTGCTGCGCTTATATCTGCCCCGCCAACCGCCCCTTGGTGCAGACCAATAAACTGGCGAAAACGGCATTGCGGGAAGCCCGCGCCGCCGCCAAAGAAAAGGAGGCTCGGAACTAATGGACGCAAAATTGCATCTCTCTGTTTCCCCTCATATCCAAAGCAAGCGGACCACCCGCACCATTATGCTGGATGTGATCCTTTCCCTGCTGCCTGCAACGGCAGCGGGAATTGCGCTGTTCGGCGGTGCCGCAGTTGCGGTGGTGGTAACCTGCCTGCTGACCGCCATCCTCAGCGAAGCGCTCTTTAACTTCATTGTGAAAAAACGGCAGACGGTGGGCGACTTAAGTGCCGCCGTGACCGGTCTGTTGCTTGCCCTCAACCTACCTGCCAATATTCCTCTTTGGCAGGCGGTGGTGGGCACGGTATTTGCCATCATCATCGTGAAATGCTTCTTTGGCGGCATCGGTTCCAATGTGGTCAACCCCGCCATCACCGGCAGAGTCTTTATGCTGGTGGCATTCGGCACCATGGCAAAGGCCGCTTTCCCGCCGGACTCCACCGCCACCGCCACTCCCTTGGTGGAGCTGGCAAACGGCACAACCCCTGATCTTTTGGAGCTGTTTTTGGGTAAGGTGGGCGGCAGCATCGGCGAGACCAGCGTGTTGGCTCTGCTGATCGGCTTTATCTACCTTCTGGCACGGGGCGTGATCTCTTGGCACCTGCCTGTTGCCTATATCGGCACCACCTTTCTCTTCACCTTTGCGGTGCAGGGGGACCTGACGGTTTCTTTGGCATACATTTTTGCCGGCGGTCTCTTCTTGGGTGCCATCTTTATGGCCACCGATTATGTAACCTCCCCCTCTACCCCTGCAGGCAAGCTGATCTTCGGCTTCGGCGCAGGAATTATCACGGTGCTCATTCGCTTCTGGGGCAACTATCCCGAGGGTGTTTCCTTCGCCATTCTGCTGATGAACATCCTCAACCCCTATATCGAGCAATGGACCACCCGTAAAGTGTTTGGAGGGAAAAGAGTATGAATAAATATCTGAAAAGTATTATTGCTCTCACCGCCATCTGTGCGGCAGTAGCCATTCTGCTCTCCGCCACCAATATTTTGACGGCGCCCATCATTGAAAAGAATGAATCCGCCGCCGCCAACGAAGCCCTTTTGGTGGTGATGCCCGAGGGTGAAGACTTTACCCTGATGGACATCAGCACCTATACCCTGCCCGCCACCGTAACGGAGGTTTATTCCGAAAGCAAGGGCGGCTATGTGATGAAGCTGACCACCGCCGGTTATTCCACCGGCCTGGTGATCATGTGCGGCGTGGATGCCGCAGGCACCGTGACCGGTGCCACCTGCCTTGCCAGCGGCGAGACCTTGGGCATCGAAAAGACCTACGGTGAAACCGCCGTGGGCAAGACCCTTTCGGACATCGACGGGCTGGATACGGTCGCCTCGATGACCAAAACCACCGCCGCTTATAAAAACGCGGTGAAGGATGCCCTGAACGCGGCCGTTATTTTGGGCGGCGGTTCGGTGGATCTCCGCAGTGAAGAAGAAATTTTGGCGGATAATCTTGCCGCCGCGCTTTTCGCCGCCGAAGGTGCTTTCACTCCTTGGTTTATGGTGGAGGAGCTGACCGGTATCTCCGCCGTTTATCTTGCCGATAACGGCAGCGGCACCGTTTTTGCGGTGGGCGAAGCCTTTGTGGCCGTGGATGCAAACGGCAATGTGAGCGGCACCGAGGATGAAGCGGTGAAGACCAATGTGACCGCCGCGGCCGCCGCAGTTGCCGCTTCCAAAACCGAAGCGGTGGATCTTGCAGGCTATGAACTGCATTCCTCCGTGACCAAGGTGGAGAAGACCGCAAGCGGCAATTATATCATTGAGATCAAGGCCTCCGGCTTTGGCATCAACGGCGACCGCTATTATGCCCCCTCCGGCGAGCCCATTCTCTTGCGGGCATCGTTGACCAAGGCGGGCAAGATCATCGCCTGCGAGACCCTCTCCCAGCAGGAGACCGAGGGCATCGGCTCTGCTTGCGCCGAGCCTTGGTTCTACACCCAATTCAACGGCAAAGACGAAACCACCTATAAAGAGATCGACGGCATCAGCGGCGCCACCCTCACCACCAACGGCTATAAGACCGCGGTGGGCAGACTCTTTGAAACCGTAAAAATCTTGGAAGGAGTGGCTTAAGAATGAAAAAGAACAGTAACCTGTCCGTATTATTCAAGGGCTTGCTCCTTGAAAATCCGGTATTTGTGTTGGTGCTGGGCACCTGCCCCACCTTGGCAACCACCCAAACGGTGATCGGCGCCTTTGCAATGGGGCTTGCCGCGGCGGCGGTGCTGATCTGCTCCAACATTGTGATCTCCCTGTTGCGGAAAGTCATTCCCGACACGGTGCGGATCCCCTGCTATATCGTTATTATCGCAGGCTTTGTGACCATCGTGCAGATGTTTATGCACGCTTATCTCCCCGCCCTTTATGACCTTTTGGGCGTCTACCTTGCCCTCATTACCGTAAACTGCATCATTTTGGGCAGAGCGGAAATGTTTGCAGGGAAAAACTCCGTGGGCAGATCCGCCTTGGACGGCATCGGAATGGGTCTTGGCTTCACCCTTGCCCTTCTGGCAATGGCCACCGTCCGTGAAGTGTTCGGCAACGGCTCCTTTGCGGGAATGGAGATCCCCTTCTTAAAGGATCATACCATCGGCATTCTGACCCAAGCCCCCGGCGGTCTTTTGGTCTACGGTCTCTTGATCTTCGCCGTGACCGCCCTCACCCAAGGCAAGGCTCCCAAGAAGAAGTCCTTCGGGTGCGAAGGCTGTCCCTCGGCGGGCAACTGCTCCGCCTGCGCAGAAAAGGAGGGCAACTGATATGGAAAATGCAAAGCTTCTCATCAGCATCCTTTTAGGAAGCGTTTTGGTCAATAACTATGTATTGAGCCAATTTTTGGGCATCTGCCCCTTCTTGGGCGTTTCCAAGAAGCTGAATCAGGCCACCGGTATGGGCATCGCGGTCATCTTTGTGATGCTGGTTGCCACCGCAGTGACCTGGCCGATCCAGAAGTTCATTCTGGAGACCACCGGTCTGGAATATATGCAGACCATCATCTTCATTCTGGTGATCGCGGCTTTGGTGCAGTTTACCGAGATCGTGCTGAAAAAGTTCATCCCCGCTCTGCATAAAAGTCTGGGCGTTTATCTGCCCCTGATCACCACCAACTGTGCGGTTTTGGGCGTAACCATCAATAACATTACCGACGGATACGATTTCCTTCAATCCATGGTCAGCTCCTTGGGTTGCGGACTTGGCTTCCTGCTGGCAATGGTGCTCTTCAGCGGCGTGCGCTCCCGCATCGACGAAACCAAAATTCCCCAATATCTCCGCGGCTTGCCGGTGACCCTGATCGCCGCATCCTTCTTATCGCTGGCCTTCTTCGGCTTTGCGGGGATCGTGGAAAATCTGTTAAAGTGAGGTCTGTGCCATGTTTGAAATCTTAATTGCTCTTTTAGTCGTGGCCGCCATCGGCCTCATTGCAGGCATTTTGCTGACCTTGGCCTCCCATTTTATGCGGGTGGAGGAAAATCAGCTGGCAGCCGAGCTGCGCGCCTGCCTTCCCGGTGTAAACTGCGGTGCTTGCGGTTATACCGGCTGTGACGATTATGCAAAAGCCTTGGCAGAGGGCGGGGTTAAAACCAACCTCTGCATCCCCGGTGCCGACGATACGGCGGCAGAGATCGCCGCCATTTTGGGAGTCGCCGCAGAGGATGTGGTGGAGCAGGTGGCAGTGGTGCACTGCAACGGCACCTGCGATGCCACCTCCAAGCGCGCCGTCTATGATGGGGTTCCCACCTGCCGTGCCGCTTCTATGCTTTACGGCGGACCCGATGCCTGCACCTACGGCTGCTTGGGCTGCGGCGATTGCGCCGAGGTCTGCCCTGTGAGCGCCATCTGCTTAAAGGACGGCATTGCGCGGATCGACCGCCGCATCTGCATCGGTTGCGGAATGTGCGTAAAGACCTGCCCCAAGGAACTGATCACCTTGGTGCCCGCCGTGGCTTCCACCGCGGTGCTTTGCAGCAATAAGGATAAAGGTGCCGCCGCCCGTAAGGTCTGTACCAACGCCTGCATCGCCTGCAAAAAATGTGAAAAGAACTGCCCCGAAAATGCCATTACGGTGATGGATGATGTGGCAGTGATCGATTATGATAAGTGCACCGGTTGCGGCATCTGCGTCAGCGTTTGCCCCACCCATTGCATTAAGAATTTATGAGTACCTTGACCCATCAAGCGGCGCCGCAAAAACGGCGCCGCAACGACCTTTTACTGCTTCTCGGCATCCTTTTGGCGGTGGCGGTCTTTGCCCTTGTTTATCTCCTTACCCGCAAGGAGGGGGCATACGCCAGCGTGCTGAAAAACGGCGAAGAGATCGGCCGCTATTCCCTTGCCGAGGATCAGACGATCCCCCTTCTCAAGGATGGAGAGGTGACCAATCTGCTGGTGATCGGCAACGGCAAGGCGCAGATCACCGAAGCCACCTGCCCCGATCAGATCTGCGTGAACCATCGGGCGATCTCCAAGGCAGGGGAAACCATTGTTTGCCTGCCCCAACAGGTGGTTGTGAAAATTGTGGCATCCGCAGAAGTGGATGCGCCGGATTTGGTGGTGTAAACCGTGAGAAACAAAACCAAAAAAATAGCCTTTTTAGGTCTTTGCACCGCGGTGACCTTGATCCTTGCCTATGTGGAGGCACTGCTCCCGCCTTTATGGGCGGCGGTGCCCGGCATCAAGATGGGACTGCCCAATATTATGATCCTGTTTCTCCTTTACCGCTGTTCCCTGAAGGAGGCGGCGGCAGTCTCGCTGGTGCGGCTGTTTGCGGTGGCATTGCTCTTCGGCAATGTGATGACCTTGGCCTATAGCTTTGCAGGTGCTCTTTTGAGCCTTGCGGTGATGGTGCTTTTGAAAAAGACCGACCGCTTCTCTATGGTCGGGGTGAGCATTGCAGGCGGTGTGTTCCATAATTTAGGGCAAATTTTAGTGGCAATGCTGGTATTAGAAACCGCCGAAATCGGGTATTATATGATTATCCTGACCTTAACGGGCACCTTGGCGGGCATTTTGATCGGCATTGCAGGCTATCTGGTGCTGAAATATTTGAAAAGATTTCCTATAAACTATTGACGAAGCCATAGTCCCTATGGCATAATCAATTTGGAAATAATTATATAAAGGAGAGACACAAGCAATGAAAAGAGTTTTAAGCGCAATTCTGGTTGTTTTGATGATGGTCACCATGGTGGCTGTCAGCGGCTGCGGTAAGACCGCTCCCGCACTGAAGTTCGGCTTGGGCGTTGCCGCTGTTTACGGGGATGTAAAATCCGCAGACGGCGAGACCAACGGCTCCGCCGAAGTAGAGGCTACTGCCGCCGCAGTTCTGGTGGATGCAGATGGCAAGATCGTGAAGTGTGTGATCGACACCGCTCAAAACGCTGCTACCTACACCTCCGAGGGTAAGGCTGTTGCCGCCACCGCCTTTAAGACCAAGGGTGAAAAGGGCGAAGAGTACGGCATGGCAAAATACGGTAAAGACCTGAACGGGGACGGCGTAGTGAAAGAGTGGGACGAGCAGGTTGCCGCGTTCATCAGCAAGATCGAAGGCAAGACCATGGATGAAGTGAAGGCTATGGTTGCCAACGGCTACGGTAACACCGACATTCAGACCGCAGGTTGCACCATCGCCATCGCTGATTTTGTGGCCGCTGTGGAGAAGGCTGTTGCCAATGCCGCAGAGTCTAAGGCTACCGCCGAAGGCACCCTCAAGCTGGGTACCGTGACCGCAGAAGAAGTGACCGATGCCACCGAGGAGAAATCCGGCTCTGTGGAGCAGGATATCAACTTCACCGCCGCTGTTCTGGATAAGGACGGCAAAGTGGTGGTTGCCACTACCGATGTACTTCAGGTTGCTTTCACCTTTGATACCAAGGGTGCCGCTCTTACCGATACCGCCAAGACCTTCTCCACCAAGAAGGAGCTGGGCGAGAACTACGGGATGGCAAAATACGGTAAGGACCTGAACGGGGACGGCGTGGTAAAAGAGTGGGATGAGCAGGGTGCTGCTTTTGATGCCGCTCTGGTTGGCAAGAATGCCACCGAGATCGCCGCTTTGGCTGTGAACGGCTACGGTGTGGACTCTGTTCAGACCGCAGGCTGTACCATCGCCATTGTCGATATGGTTGCCGCCGCTGTGAAGGCCGCAACGGTATAATCCAAATATTTAGGGGAGCGTCATTGACGCTCCCCTTTTTTTGTTGTATCATAATATAGGGTGAAAAAAATGAAACGATGGATCGCGCTCTTGACCGGAGCCATGCTCCTGTTGAGTCTTTGCGGCTGTAAGCCGATCAAAACCAAATATACCGATTATTCCTTCGATTATTTCGATACCGTCACCACCGTGGTGGGCTATGCGGAAAGCAAGGCGGAGTTCGATGCCGTCTGCACCGAGATCAAAGCACTTTTGAAGGAGTATCATCAGCTTTATGATATCTACCATCGCTATGAGGGGGTCACCAATCTCTGCTCCCTCAACGATTTGAGCGACGGGGTCCACCAAACCCTGCAGGTAGACCCCAAAATTATGGGTCTTCTCACCTATGCCAAGGAGCTGTATGGTGTGACCGCAGGGAAGATGAACATTGCCATGGGCAGTGTGCTCTCTATTTGGCACGATTACCGTACCCACGGAATGGATCATCCCGACTCTGCCCAACTGCCCCCTATGGACGCTCTGCAGGAAGCGGCAAAGCACACCGACATTGAAAAAATGGTGCTGGACGAGACTGCCTCCACCGTCTTTCTTTCCGATCCCCAAATGACCTTGGATGTGGGCGCCATCGCCAAGGGCTATGCCACCGAGCAGGCGGCGCTGTATTTAGAGGAAAAGGGGATCAGCGGGTATCTGCTGAATGTGGGCGGCAATGTCCGTTGCATCGGCACCCATCCCAACGGAGACCCTTGGGCCATCGGCATTGAAAACCCCGATACCGCAAACACGGCGGTCCCCCATATTGCCTATCTTCAGCTTGCCGATAAGAGCCTTGTGACCAGCGGCAGCTATCAGCGGTATTATACCGTGGACGGGGTGCGTTATCACCATATCATCGACCCCGCCACCCTGATGCCCGCTGCCTATTACCGCTCTGTTTCGGTGCTCTGCACCGATTCGGGCAGAGCGGATGCCCTTTCCACCGCCTTGTTCTCCATGCCCTTTGAGGAAGGGAAGGCACTGATCGAAGGTCTTCCCGATGCGGAGGCTATGTGGGTCTTCTCCGACGGAGAACAGCGGTATTCCACCGGCTTTGAAGCCTATCAGGGAGGTGCCCTATGAACCAAAGCACCCTTTTTCAAGATCTTCTTCACCGCGCCGACCTCCTGCGCCGAGAGCAGGGCGGCGCTTGCCTTTCCGCGCCCTTTTTCCTGATGGCGGCAGCAGAGCTTTGCCACCGCACCTACACAGGCATCACCCCCTACGACCGCAACTCTTATCCCGAATCCTATGAAGAGGAGCGGGTCCGCCTGCTGTTTCAAGGCATCTTTAAGGCAAGCGGACATTTGGTGGGCACCGCTTTGAAGCGGATCGCCCCGCAATATGATGCCGATTTTTTGACCGCTTTTGGTGACCGCCTGCAGGCAACCGCCGAGGCGCGGGGCAAAAAGGCGGTCTCTGCCGATGTTGCGCTCCTTTGGGCGATTTTTGCCCTGCGCACCGAGCATCGCCCCACCGCGCGTCCCGCCTTTCAAGGGGACTTTTCGCCCCAAGAGGCGCTTGCCGCCGTGGACGGTGCCCTTTATGATTATGTCATTACCGAAAACCAAAAAGTAATCGCTCAATTAGAAGAAAAGGTCGCCGCCGCCACCGCCAAACGGGATTGGAAGCCTGCGGCAGCCTTCACTCAACCGGAGGAGCTTCCCCGCCTGCTCTTTTCCGCGCTCACCGCCACCGATTCGGAGAAAGAAGCCGGTTTGGAGCTTCCCTGCTTTTTCGGCAGGGAGACCCCTCCCCTGCGGCTCACCTTCTGCCAAGCAGACGGCGTCTATTATGTGCGGGACAACGGGGGCGCGTTGGGTCAGTTAAAAGCCAATACCCAAACCCCCGCTCAATTGGAGGCGGTATGGCAACGCATCTCCCCGCGGCTTGTTGCCGAGGGGCAAGAACTGATCGGTGCCTTCACCCAAGCCCAGGGTTTTTTCCGCTATCTGCAGACTTTGATCTTTGTTGCCCACGGGGATCTTTACGCTTCCCAACTGCAAGAAGAAGGGCTCTCTTGCGACCCCAACGAAACCTATCCGCCCGCCGCACAGCGGCAGCCCTTGGATGTTCCCGCCCTTTGGGGGATGCTGAAGGAACGGTTTTACAGCGGCTATGACCCCCATCTGGGACTGTATCTCACGGTGGGCACCACCTTCGCCCTTAACAGCACCTTCCCTTCGGTGGCCATTGCCACCTTGGAGGATGGCACTTTATGCCTGCGTGATTGCCGCAAAGGCAAGCTGGAGGGCGAAATCTTCGAGACCTTTTATTTCAACCACGAAGATCTTGCCCCCTATGGCGACTATATCCGCACCTTCTGCCGCCGCTTTGGAGCAGAATGGAACCAAACGGAGGTTGTTCTTTTCGGCACCCCCGCCACCTTTGCTGCGGACTTTTTCCGCTATATGAATTTGGCGGTGTTGCTCTCCGAGCTTGGGCGCATGATCGAACTTCCCCAAGAAGGAGGCGACCGATGAGCGAAACCAAAACAATCTTCGCCGTTTCCGATATTCACGGTCATTATACCCTCCTGAAGGCCGCCTTGGATCAGGCGGGCTTTGACCCCAAGGACCCCAACCACCTGTTGGTCTGCTGTGGGGACTATTTTGATCGGGGCACCGAAAATGAAGCGGTGCTGAAATATCTGGATCGCTTGGAGCATAAAGTGCTGTTGCGGGGCAACCACGAAGAGATGCTTTTGGAGATCCTGCAAACAGGGCGGCTCAAGCCTCATAACTATCTCAACGGCACCCTGGAGACCATTGTGGAATTTTTCGGCAAATATGCCATCGATGCCTTCGGCAACATTGATTTCGGCGGCAAAAGCCGCGTAGCGGATCGGCTGGAGGAATTTATGACCGCCACTCAAAATTATTTTGAGACCGCACACTTCATTTTTGTCCACGGCTGGCTCCCCGCCGCAAAGCCCGCGCCTCACTTTTGGCGCACCGCCTCGGAAGAGGCTTGGAAAAAGGCGCGGTGGAGCAAGTGGACCGAGCACTATGACCCCAACTGCCGCCCTGCGGAAAAGACCCTTGTTTGCGGTCATGTGCCCAGCTTCTATGCCGCCAAATTCGACCCCTCCCGCACCGCCGAAAATGCGGATATCTTTTTCGGCAACGGTCTTACGGTGCTGGACGGGGGCACCTATACCAGCGGCAAGCTCAATGTGTTGGTCTTAAAAGACGAACCTCTGCTTTCTTAAAAAAAGAGCAATCTCAAAACCGCTTCTTCCTTGCGAAGAACTACCCTTGAGATTGCTCTTTTTTCTGTTTTTGGTTGTTTCGTTTTCGCTTCAGATAAGCCCGCCAAGTCACCCCCGCGTGCCAAAGCATTCTAAATAAAAATAACATCCGCCCTCCGCCTTTTTCTCGCCCTGCACCGTGCAAAGACGCTTTTTTCAATCTTATTTTAACAAATGTTGGAAGCGGTTGTCCACGGAATTTCAAAAATGTAACGCAACTGTAACATTCCTCCGTCAAAACACACAAAAAACCGCCCCTCCCTTTTGTTTTTGCCGAAATCTTATGCAAATTATACAAACGGTGCCCCAAACATTGAAAAAGCACCTCGGAGCTTATGCTCCGAGGTGCTTTTTATGTTGGATTTGAGAATTATTCCGCCTCGTCACTCCAAGGGAGCACCGGTGCGTTTTCATACCGCTTTTTGAAAATCTTTCTGCGGAACAAATAAATGGTGTACAAAAGCCACAGGGTTCCGAAGATCCCACAGGCAATGGCTGCGTTCAGCGGGGAATTGCCCGCAAAGCTCAACAGCAACAACAAAGGCGCGATCATCACCATTGCAGGAAAATTGGAAAGGATATACAGGCTGGAGGTAGGGGTCTGCAGACCCGGATCGACCTCTTTCATTAAGATCATTCCGTTGGAAGCGGTTCCGGTCAGGGTGCCGAAGCTCATCAGGAAAAATTCATGCTCAAAGCCCTTAAAGCACTCTTTGGCAACCAAGCGAATGTAAATATAAGTGATCGCGGTGCCCACCACGCTGAGGATCACAATAGGCAGAATATAGTTTTTAATATCGTTGATCTCGATCGCCGCCACCCCTGCCACGATCATCAGGTCGAAAGAAAAGCCGGAGATGCGGTCCATCTGATAATTATTGATATAATCCCGATGCATAACATTGCGTTTGCGCAACTGCTTCACCACAAAGCGGATCAACATCGCCGCAAGGGATGCCCAAAGGAAGTTAAAGCCCCAAGCGATGCTGTTGGTAAAATCGGAGAGAATGCCCAGCAAAAACATAAAGCCAAAGGAAAGGGCATACGCCAGCGCAACAAACCCCGCTTGCAAAGAGAATTTATCCACCGACTCATTATCGGGGATCTCTCCGCTGCAGGCGGCATTTTCCGCCTGTTCCTCTGCGGGAGAAGCCTTACGGATATCAAGCTCCCCGCGCTTTTTATGGATATTGATATACAGAACGCCGAAAACAGACGCCACCACAAACCCGATGGAGGCAAGCGACAGTCCGAAGCTTCCGTTTCCTGCAAATTGGGTGGCAGGATTATTGGTAAAGTTGATGTCCCAGCTGAGCGCATTGCCGGGGCCTTGCCCGTAAGCCAGCGGCAGGATCAGCCCGCAGATATAGGAGACCACCTGCCCGCCGTGGCGGGTCAAGAGAAAGAGAAGCAGGGTGATCCCCAGCCCGACAAAGGCCTGCAGCATATAGGTGCCGCCCTGCAATGCACCGAATTCCACCACCTGCGCACGGCTGGTTTTATGGGTGCTTTTTTCTGTTTTTAAGGACATTGCCGCAAAGCCGATCGCCAGACAATGGTAGGTAATGACCTGCATCAGCCGATTATCCACCAAGAAAAGACCGAACTGCTTGCAGATCACATTCACGCCCAGCAACAATGCGCCGCCCAAAAGTGCCGAAGGGATCAGGCACTTCCGAAACAGGGGGATGGTGCGCCGCAGGATGTTGCCCAACATCAAAAACATCAGCAACAATCCCATCTGCACCATAAATGCCCATACGGCACCATAATTTGCCAAGGTGAAATCCCAACTGGATGTATGATTCATAAGGTGTTTACTCCTTTTCTTTGCCTTTTTCGTTAAAAGCCGAGAAATGTTTCGGTTCCGTCTCCTTCGTTGCTGTTTTTCCAGCGATAAACGATGTTCATATACTTAATGGCATTGAAGCGCTTTGCGCCCTTCATCTGCCAGACCTTCCCATCCCAATACACCACCAGCTTATTCTTTCCCTGCACGGTGATGCCGGTGATGGCGGAGAAGGGGATCACGGTCTCGCCCACGGTGATCCGATCCCCGAAGAGGCACAGCTCTGCCTCTTCTTTCAGGCAGTTTTTCTTCTGATAAAGAATGACTTCCGAAAGCCGCACCGTATCGGTATACATCGGCTTGCTCTCATAGGGGGACAAGTTCAGACGGTTGACAAAATCGCATTGGTATTCATACCAATCCGCCACAAAGGCAAAGGGGAACGCCTTCCCCACCCCCTCCAATTCCTTGGTGGGCTTATGGCGCACGGTGAGCCCGCATTTTTTACAGCGCACCAGATCCCCCGCGCTTTCAAACTCCGAAAGACCGCAATCGGGGCAAACATAAAGCAGCCGCTCCAAAAACTCGGCATTTTTCGGGTGCTCATAGGCGGCATCTGCCACCGCTTCATCCACCCGAAGCTGCTCTTGCAAAAAGGCAAAGAACTGCCGATCGTCCATCTTCGCCACCTCTTCGGGCTCCACCACGCGGGAAACATAGGCGCGCATAGGACCTTTGCGCACCACATCGCTCCAGCGGGGGTGCACCCCATATCCGCCCTCGATGCGGAAGATGGCAAGGGGCAGGTTCAGCTTACGGATCAGCTTCACAATAGAGGGTTTAATATGAGCGGTTCTGCCGAAATAAGTACGGTTCCCCTCCGGTGCCAGCGCGATGGTGCCCCCTTCTTTTGCCACCCGAATACAGTTGGCAACTGCGTGGACATCCACCGTCTGCTTCTTAATGGGGATGGGTGCCACCGCCCAGCGGAGCAGTTTAGACACAAACCCATTGGAAAACAGATCCTCCGAGGCGATGTAATACACCGGCGTGGGGAACGCCATCCCCACCAAGAACTGATCGCAAAAGGTGGTATGGTTCATCACGATCAGATGGGGGCGTTTGGCGCCCTCTTTGAATTTTTCCACCCGCACACCGTACCACAGCCGCACATAAACACCCAAGGTGGCGGCGGCGATATGACGGATCACCCGATGGCGGTATTTTATCCATTTTTTCTTGCTCATTTCATTCCCCTATTTATATACATATATAATAATTATATAATGATTTTTCCTTAATTGCAACAAATTAAAGTATTTTAATCCACCTTGACGGTGGCGCCGATTTCCAATATAATTATATTAAAAAACTATATAAAAAAGGAGTGGACCTTTCGTATGGAGCAAAAATACGAGGCACTGTTTACCCCCTGGAAGATCGGCAATGTGGAGATCAAGAACCGCATTGTGCTCTGCCCCATGGGCGGCACCTCCCTCTTTGGCTGGTTTGAATTGACCGGCTGTAAATTCGATCAGGAGGCGGCGAAATTCTTCTTGGAGCGGGCAAACAACAATGTGGGCCTGATCATCCCCGGCATCGCCCCCTTGCGGGATACCTTCTGGGGCAAATGGTTATGGCAGAATCCCAAGATGTTTGAAGACCTGAAGGTCTTTATGGATGAGATCCATAAGACCGGCGCCAAACTTTTTATTCAGTTGACCGCCGGTATGGGTCGCTCTTGGGCGATCACCGAGCTGGTGGCACCCCTTCATAAAAACAAGGTGACCCGTGCCATCTTAAAGCCGATTTTGGACACCAACCACGAATTGGCAAGTCCCAGCCCCCTGCCCTCTCGCTGGGATCCCGAGATCACCACCCCTCAACTGACGGTGGAGCAGATCCACGAGATCATTGAGGCCTTTGCCAAGACCGCCAAGCTCTGCAAGGACGCAGGGGTCGACGGTGTGGAGGTGCATGCGGTGCACGAGGGCTATCTGCTGGATCAGTTTACCATGGCCTATACCAACAAGCGCACCGACCAATACGGCGGCTCCTTTGAAAACCGCTACCGCTTCCCTGTGGAGGTGGTGCAGGCCATCAAGGCCGCCTGCGGCGAGGACTTCCCTGTTTCGGTTCGCTATTCGGTGGAATCCAAAATGAAGGACTTCCGCTCCGGTGCCATGCCCGGCGAAGACTATACCGAGGTGGGCAGAAATATGGAAGAGAGCGAAAAGGCCGCCAAATATCTGCAGGACGCAGGCTACGATATGCTCAATGCAGACAACGGCACCTATGACTCTTGGTACTGGGCACATCCCCCCATGTATATGCCCCAAAACTGCAATCTGGACAGCGTAGCGCATATTAAAAAGTTTGTGGACATCCCCGTGGTCTGCGCCGGCAGAATGGAGCCCGAGGTGGGCGCCCAAGCGGTTGCCGAGGGACGGATCGACGGTGTGGGCATTGCCCGCCAATTCTTGGCAGATCCCCAATGGATCACCAAGCTGATCGAGGATCGGCTGGAGGACATCCGCCCCTGCATCTGCTGCCACGCAGGCTGCTTCAACTTCTCCTCCTCCAAGGGGCACGCCAACACCCAAGACCTGACCGATACCATGGGTCTTGCCCGTTGCGCCCTGAACCCCGAGACCATGCAATCCAAAAAATACTATATTGCCCCCGCCAAAAAGAAAAAGAACATCGCGGTGGTGGGCGGCGGCATCGGCGGTATGGAAGCCGCCATTGTGCTTGCCAAGCGGGGTCATTCCGTGACCCTCTATGAAAAGAGCGGAGAGCTGGGCGGTGTGTTCATCGCGGCGGCGGCACCCTCTTTTAAGGAAAAGGATCGGGATCTGATCGCTTGGTACAAGCGGGAGCTGACCAAGTATCCCATCCAAGTGAAGATGAACACCGAGGTGAAGGACCTCGCCTCTCTGCAGGCGGATGAGGTGATCATCGCCACCGGCGCCACCCCTGTGAAGCTGCCTGTTTCCGGCGCGGAGAAGGCCATCGAGGCCATCGACTTCCTGCTGGGCAAAAACGAAGTGGGCGAGCGGGTCACCGTGATCGGCGGCGGTCTTACCGGCTGTGAGATCGCCTATGAGCTGTATCTGCAGGGCAAAAAGCCCACCATTGTGGAGATGCAGGACGATCTTATTACCACCAAGGGTGTTTGCCTTGCCAACACCAGCTACTTAAGAGATTTCTTCAAGACCAATCAGGTGCCCGTTCATCTGGAGACCCGCCTCACCGCCATTGAGGACGATGGGGTAACGGTCACCGATAAAGAGGGCAAGTCCTTTAAGATCGAGGGGGATGATGTGATCCTCTCGGTGGGCTATAAGCCCGCACCCCTTGCCAAAAAAAGCGCCCATGTACACATCTTGGGCGATGCCGATAAAGTGGGCAACCTGCGCACGGTGATCTGGCAGGCTTGGGACATTGCGATGAAGCTGTAAAAGGAGAAACAACCATGTATTTAACCGACGAACAACAAGCCATATTAAACGGCGGGAAGGGCGAGACCATGGCCAAGGTGATGAAGACCTTGGTGCTTTACGGCGATGCCTTCGGTGCCGAAAAATTGGTGCCGGTCACCTCGGAATATAACCATTTGGTGACCTCCTTCGGTCTGAAGATGATCGGACCGGTCTATGAACTGATGAATCAGCTGATCGAAGCGGGTGCCGTTTCCCAACAGAAATTTTCCATGGACCCCCGTCCCTTGGATAAAAACGTTCCCGCCAACCCCATTATGAACCTGATCTTCAATAAGTTTATGTATTCCAAGCAGGACTTTTATGAGGATCAACTGGAGAAGCTGGGTCTGATGGACGAGAAGGCCTTTACCTGCGCCAGCTATCTGGAGCAGGTGGGCAATGTGCCCAAAAAGGGCGATGTTTTAAGCTGGGCGGAATCCTCCGCGGTGGCTTATGTCAATTCGGTCTTGGGCGCCCGCTGTAACCGCAACTCCGGCATTATGGACATTATGGGCTCCATTGCAGGCTATGTGCCCTACTTCGGTCTTTTGACCGACGAGGGCAGAAAGGCCACTTGGGTGGTGAAGATCCAAACCACCAAAAAGCCCGAGGCACAGCTGCTGGGCTCCGCCATCGGAATGAAGGTGATGGAGGATGTCCCCTATATCGTGGGTCTGGATCAATGGCTGGGCACGGAACTGACCGACGAGGTCTGCTCCTACCTGAAGGACTTCGGCGCCGCCACCGCCTCCAACGGTGCGGTGGGTCTCTACCATATTGCCAACCTGACCCCCGAAGCGGTGGAGCAGGGCGAGAGCCTGATCGCCGAGGGTGCCAAAGAGTTTATCATCACCGACGAGGTGCTCCAAAAGGTCTACGACGACTATCCCGTTATGTGGAAGAACAAAGATGCCAAGCCCAAGCTCTGCTTTATGGGTTGCCCCCATATGAGCCTGCAGCAGCTGAAGGATTGGACCGATAAGGTGGAGGCCTCCTTGAAGGAGGCAGGCAATAAAAAGGTCTTGATCCCCACCGTCTTTACCGCCGCCCCCGGCGTGATCGAAGAGTTTGAGAAGACCCCCTATGCCGCCCGCCTGAAGGCCACCGGTGTGATCGTTTCCTACATCTGCCCGCTGATGTATATGAATAACCCCTTGGCAGGTAAGATGCCGGTCATCACCTCTTCCAACAAACTGCGCACCTACACCACCGCGCGCTACTATACCGACGAGGAGATCCTTGTTCAGATCACGAAAGGAGGCAACGCATAATGAAAGTATTCAAAGGACGGGTGGTTTCTGCCGGCACCGTGACCGCAGAGGCTTTGGTGACCCACGGCGGACTCAACACCCTTGCTTCTTTTCAAAAGGCACTGCAGTTTGGCGATAAGGAGGCTACCTGCGGCGATCAGAATAACCCCGATCTTTATGGCAAGGCCATGAAGGGGAAGGCGCTTTGCCTGCCCCAGACCATCGGCTCCACCACCGGAGGAATGGTGCTTTACTGCGCCTGCGCCATGGGGCGCCAGCCTGCCTGTATGCTCTATTCCAACCATATCGACTCGCTTGCCGCCGCCGGCTCGGTGCTGGCAGATGTGTGGCTGGATGATGTTTCCATGCCGGTCGTGGACTGCTTGGGCGAGGATTTTCTTGCCTATGTGAAAGACGGAATGACCATCACCGTGAAGGAAGACGGCGTAGTAGAAGTAGACGGCTAAACAACCAAGTATAACGCACCGTCCATATTAAAAACGCGTGCTTCAGCGTGTGCTCCTTAACAGAGAACACGCCAATGAATTGCAACGGTGTTGCATGATTTGACACGGGGTGTCATGAATTGCAGTAAACTGCATGAATTGCCCTGCGGGCATTATATCCGTTGCAGTTCAATTCACGGAGGAGGTACGCCGACGAGAAATCATGGCGCAGCCAATTCATGATGCGTGAGCATCCATTCATCCATCAAAACAAAAAGAGCAAGAATAGAAGGTTTTCAGTCCTTTTACTCTTGCTCTTTCTTTTTGCTATAAGGGTTTAGATTTCTTATTTTTTGGGACGCTTGATTTTATTGAGCTTCGCGTTCAGATCCAAGAGCTGCTCCTTGGTGAACTTCATATCCATCATGCCGCCCATCAGGGTGAACAGGCGCAATACGGTAAATCCGCCCATCATACTCATCATTTCGGGGCCGATCTCGAAGCCCATGGCTTCCATCTTCTTGCCGTCTTTGCCCTTGCCGCCCATCAGCTTACCTGCCAAGGTCATAAAGAGCATCTTGCCCTGAATGGTGGAGATCACATCGCTCATCTTATCATTCAAGGAGAGGTAGCCCTCGGGAGCCTCAATATCAAACCAGTTGAGGATGGCGCCCTTTTCCTGCAGGCGGTAAGCGCTGTTGAAGGTCTCCACCTTGCGGATCACACCCTCGTCCTTAAAGTCGCCTGCAACGGCAACCAGCTTGGTCTCGCCTACGTTGGGCACATCGAAATAGAAGAAATGATCTGCCGCTTCCTTTTTACCCAAGGATACACCGTTTGCAAACAGCTCCACTTCAGGCAGGTTGGAATAAACGGTCACCTTGGTCACATCCTCCACGCGGTCGATATACCGCTTGCCGCAGAGGTGCACAAAGGGATCATCGGACAGCCAAGCCTTATAAGCATAGAAGGAATCCTTCTTATACTTGCGGTCGAAGGTGATGAGACCCTTATGGTTCCGACCGTTTTCGCCGCCCTCGTTACGGGCATCGGCACCGAAATCGAACATATTCCACACATGAGTAGCCCACATGTACTTCCGGGTGAACAGCTGCTTGATCAGCTCCTCGTGGTAATAGGCCTGGTATTCCTCGGTGTAGTCGCCCTGGCGGGGGTCAGAGGTGTGCCAGTTCAGTGCCTCGCAGCCATACTCGGAGCAGCCGATGGGGGTGTTGGGGTACTTTTTGTGGAATTCATCGAACCAGGG
>JAZQET010000037.1:0-23269 GCA_045539135.1 Eubacteriales bacterium
AATCAGCAAAACGGCGGTCAGAACGGCAGATATAATAAGCTGCAGAGAAAAGCAACCGCCCATAATTTTTTCGGCAGACTCGTTATCGCCCTTGCCCATACTGATAGACGCCTTCGGCGCACCGCCCGAGGCGATCAGTGCCGCAAAGGCCGAGATGATCATAATGATCGGCATACACACACCGACACCGGTCAGCGCAAGGCTTCCGTCGCCCGGCATATGGCCGATATAAATGCGGTCAACGATGTTGTATAGCATATTGATAAGCTGGGCTACCACCGTCGGAACTGCCAATTTAAACAGCAGTTTTCCGATCGGCGCCGTGCCGAGCATTTCTTTGTTGTCGTTCATGTTTTCGCTCCGTTAAGTTCAAAGAATTATAGTATATATTATAAAGCATTTAATTGCAAAATTCAAGCCGTCGGAATGTTGTGATATACGGAAATTCCCCCCGATCCGGTTTGTGAGTATAAATTTTTCGCTTAAAGAGATGCATGGCAAAATAGCGGCACAGAAAAACGTGACATCAACGATCTTTCGGTTCATGCTCTCTTTTTCCATGGTATCATCTTTTAAACCACATTTTATTGTAAGCACGGTACCATTACACCTTGAATTCTTTATATTTTTTCTATATAATAAAGAAAAGGAGTGTTTGATATGAAAGACATTTTGAATAAAGTAGACCATACGCTCTTAAGACCGGAGAGCACGTGGTGTGATATCAAAGCCATCATCGACGATGGCATTGCCTATGAGACCGCCTCGGTCTGTATCCCCGCCTCTTATGTGAAAGAAGCGGCAGAGTATGCCGCGGGCAGAGTGAAGATCTGCACCGTCATTGGCTTTCCGCTTGGGTATTCCACCACCGCCGCCAAATGCTTTGAGGCATCCGATGCGGTGGCAAACGGCGCCGATGAGGTGGATATGGTTATCAATCTCGGCTGGGTCAAGGACCAAAAATGGGAGGCTCTTTTGGCGGAGGTCAAAGCCGTTAAAGAAGCCTGCCGCGGCAAGCTGCTGAAGGTCATTATTGAGACCTGCCTTTTAACGGAGAAAGAGAAGATCAAACTGTGTGAGATCGTCAGCGCCTCGGGCGCGGATTATATCAAGCCCTCCACCGGTTTTTCCACCGGCGGTGCCACCCGTGAGGATGTAGCATTGTTTGCCGCCCATATTTCAGGGGATCTGAAGATCAAGGCGGCAGGCGGGATCCGCTCTTTGCAGGATGCCAAAGACTTTATCGATCTCGGCGCTTCCCGCTTGGGAACCAGCGCCGTTGTAAAACTGATCAAGGAAGAGAAAAGCCATGTCAATACCTCGTATTAATGCCGAAAACAGCGGGCTTGGGAAAACCTTTTTAATCGTGCTGGATAGCGTGGGCGCAGGAGCTTTGCCCGATGCCGCACGCTTCGGAGATGCAGGAGCCCATACCTTAAGAAGCATCTCTCAAAGCCCCCGCTTTCAGATTCCAAACCTATTGAAAATGGGAATGGGAAATATTGAGGGCTTGGAATTTTTGGGGAAAACCGAAACACCTACCGCCTCTTTTGGCCGATGCGCTGAGCGCTCCAACGGAAAAGATACCACCGTTGGTCATTGGGAATTGGCGGGGGTTGTATCCAATGACCCGTTGCCCACCTTCCCAAAGGGCTTTCCTAAGGAATGTCTGGATGCATTTACCGCCGCCACCGGAAAAGGCGTTCTTTGCAACCTGCCTTATTCGGGCACCGAAGTAATTCGAGATTACGGAGAAGAATCGGTGAAAAGCGGCAAGGTGATCGTCTATACCTCGGCAGACAGCGTATTCCAAATCGCCGCCCATGAAGAGGTGGTTCCTTTGGAAGAACTGTATGAGATCTGCTGTAAAGCCCGCCGTCTGCTGGTGGGAAAATGGGGCGTCGGGCGCGTGATCGCCCGTCCCTTTGTGGGGGAGGCAGGGGCTTATCAGCGTACCGCCAACCGTCGGGATTTCTCCTTGGAGCCGCCTGCCGAGACCCTTTTGGATGTATTGCAGAAAAAGGGGATTTATACCGTCAGCGTGGGAAAGATCGCCGATATTTTTGCAGGGCGGGGGATCGACCGCTCTCTGCCGACCCACGGCAATGCCGAAGGGATGGCGCAGGCACTCTCCCTTGTCAAAGAGGAATTTCACGGCTTCGTATTTGTAAACTTGGTGGACTTCGATATGCTTTACGGTCACCGTCAGGATGTGGACGGCTATGCCGCCGCCCTCTCCGCCTTTGATGCTTGGTTGCCTTCTTTCTTGGAGGCAATGGGGGAGGAGGATCGCCTGATCATCACCGCTGATCACGGCTGTGACCCCAATGATCAAAGCACCGACCATACCAGAGAATATATTCCTCTGTTGGTTTATGGAAAAAATCTGCCCGTAAGATCTCTTGGGACCCGTTCTTGCTTTTGCGATATCGGGCAAACCGTCGCCTCTTGGTACGGTGCGGAATTGAAAGAAGGAACTGTATTATGAGCACCCATCGTGAACTGTTGGATCGGGCATTGAATGCCCGTCAAAATGCCTATGCCCCCTATTCCGGCTATCGGGTGGGGGCGGCGCTTTTGTGCCCAAACGGAAAGATTTACACAGGCTGTAATGTAGAAAATGCCTCCTATTCCGCTACCGTTTGTGCTGAGCGAAGTGCTTTTGCGGCGGCGGTTTCGGCAGGGGAGCGTGAATTTACCGCCATTGCGGTGGCAGGAGGCAAGGAGGAGAGCACCGATGAGGCGGCTTCCCCTTGCGGCATCTGCCGTCAGGTCATGGCAGAGTTTTGTTCCAAGGAGTTTGAGATCATTTTGGGCAACGAAGAAAAAATACAGGTCTATTGCCTGTCGGAACTGTTGCCGTTGGCATTTCAGTTGGAGGAATAAAGATGAGAGCTGTCGATCTGATCGAAAAGAAAAAACGCGGTCTGGAACTGTCTGCCGAAGAACTTACTTTTTTAATCAAGGGGTTTACCAACGGGGAAATTCCCGATTATCAGATGTCTGCCTTTGCGATGGCGGTCTGCTTTCGGGGAATGACCTCCCAAGAGACCGCTGCTTTAACGCTGGCAATGGCGGAAAGCGGCGATCAGGTGGATCTTTCGCCCTTGGGCGATGCCACCGTGGATAAGCACAGCACCGGCGGGGTGGGGGATAAAACCACCCTGATCGTGGCGCCCTTGGTGGCGTCTTTGGGCGGTGTTGTGGCAAAAATGAGCGGCAGAGGCTTGGGGCATACCGGCGGCACGGTGGATAAATTGGAATCCATCACAGGCTACGAGACCGAGTTGACCCCCGAGCGCTTTATGACCCTTGCTAAAACGCTGGGGCTGGTGGTGGCGGGGCAGAGCGGTAATTTGGCTCCCGCCGATAAAAAACTTTATGCCCTCAGGGATGTGACCGCAACGGTGGATTCGGTGCCGTTGATCGCCTCCAGTATTATGAGTAAAAAATTAGCCGCAGGCGCAAAGTCCATTGTGTTGGATGTAAAATGCGGAAGCGGCGCTTTTATGAAGACTCCCGAAGAAGCCAAGACCTTGGCAAAGGAAATGGTTGCCATCGGTACCGCCTGCGGCAGAAGAGTCTGTGCCCTGATCACCGATATGGATCGCCCCTTGGGCAATGCCATCGGCAATGCTTTGGAGGTAGAAGAAGCCTTGGAAGTGCTTGCGGGAAGGGGACCTGAAGATTTAAAAGAGGTTTGCCTTACCTTGGCTTCGGAGATGCTTTCATTGTGTAACGGCTGGAGTCGGGAACAGGCACGAAAAGAGGCGGAAACCGCATTGCAATGCGGAAAAGCACTTGCCAAATTTGAAGAATGGATCAAGTGTCAAGGCGGAGACCTTTACACTTTTAAAAAGGAACGCGCCGCAAAATCAGTGGCATCTTGGGAGGTTTTGGCACCTCAAAGCGGCTATCTTGCGAAAATGGATGCAGAAAAAATCGGCATCTCCGCCATGCTTTTGGGCGCAGGGCGCGCTACCAAGACCGATGTGATCGATTATGATGCAGGAATTCTTCTTGTGAAGAAGAGCGGCGATTATGTGGAAAAGGGCGCGGTTCTTGCCCGCCTGTTTGCCACCGATCCCACACGGTTTGAAAATGCAGAAAAAGCTTTTTTGAATGCCTTGACCTTTGGGGAGAGCGCCGGGGAGCCTCGCCCGCTGATCTTCGGGAAGATCGGGGGAGAAGAGTAATGGAACTGCTCTGTTGCCCCGTTTGCAAGGAAAAATTGCGGCGGGAAGAACGGCGTTATTGCTGTGAAAACGGTCATTCTTTTGATATTGCAAAACAAAATTATGTAAACCTGTTGCGCAGTCAAAAATCTGTCCACGGCGACGATCGGGAGATGGTGGTTGCCCGCCGCGACTTTTTGGAAAATGGCTATTATGCACCATTGCGTAAGGTGCTTTGTGAAGAGGTTTCCAACCGTACCCCAAAGAATGGCGTGTTGGTGGATGCAGGGTGCGGCGAAGGCTGGTATACCGAAGGAGTTGCCGATGCTCGCCCCGATCTTTTTGTTGTGGGGCTGGATATTTCCAAGGATGCCTTAAAATGGGCGGCAAAGCGGGAGGGGATCTCCCGCCTTGCGGTGGCAAGCTGCTTTGATATGCCGCTGGAGGATGAAAGTACCGATGCCGTGTTAAATATCTTTTCCCCCTTGGCGGCAAAGGAATATGCCCGTATTTTGAAAAAAAGCGGGTACCTTTTTCGGGTGGTGCCCGACCTGTACCATTTATGGGAATTAAAAAAGGCGGTTTATGATACGCCTTTGCCCAACCGACCCGAAACCGAGGAACTGGCAGGTCTTTCTTTGATTGAACGAAAACCCATTCATTATAATATGACGCTCCGATCCTCCGAGGATATTCAAACCCTTTTTCAAATGACGCCCTATTATTACCGCACTTCTTTTCGAGACCGCGCAAAACTGGAAAAACTAAATAGCCTCGCCGTCAAAGCGGAGTTCATGTTATTGGTTTATCAAAAATGAAAAAAGGAACTGTATTATCCACAAATACGGTTCCTTTTTTGTTTTTTAGGGAAGACTATAGTTTAGAAAAGGAGGAAACAACTATGGTTTTAATGATTGATCGTTTTAAGTTGTATTTGCTGGAAAACGAAAAAAGTGCCGCAACAGTTGCAAATAATGAGTGTTATGTTGTTTAACCCATGAAAAAAACATTTTTTTAAATGCTTACACCTTAATATGATAATATGAAAAAAGTTCAAAAAACTACTTGCAAATTAATTATATATATGATAAAATCGTCTCACTTAATATGTAAGCGGTGTTTCACCATCCTTTTTTCAACAACATAACACTCATTATGTTGCAAAAATAGATGATGTGCATCTCTTTTTTATATTTCACAACATAACACTCATTATGTGGTGTGGCTTTTGCCACGCTAATTTTTCCAAGAAAATGTAGCAAATGCTTACAAAATATATGCAGATTCACAAGGGGAGTTGAGATGATGAAGCAAGATGAAATCCGTCTTGCATTAAAAGAGGCCACCGTGCGGGTGGTAGCAAGAGACGGCTTGGATAAAACCACCACCAAGTCCATCGCATTGGAAGCGGGTGTGAATGAAGTTTATATTTATCGCTTGTTTGCAGGGAAAGAAGATCTTTTGCATGCCACCTTTAAGATGCTGGATCAGGAATTAGCAGATGTAATTCTGCATCACCTTCCGCTTATGGAACATACAGAGATCCGTATTGAGGATCGCTGCCGTTCTTTGTTCTATTTTGTTTGGGAGTTTCTTTTGAACGGAAAAGAAAAATGCTTTTGTTTTATGCGGTATTATTATTCGCCCTATTTTCAAAAGCTTTCCTATGAAGAGCATAAGAAGATCTATAGTCCCGTACTGGAGCAATTTAAGCCTGCCTTTTGGGCGGGTACCGATGCTTGGCTGATGCTGAATTTCATTATGGACTTTATGCTTTGCTCTGCCACTAAGGTGTATCAGGGGCAGATTTCGAAAACCAATGCGTCGGCAGATCAGGTCTATCAGGTGATCTATTCGGCAATGGAGCCCCAGTTGGTTTGGAAGAAGAAAGTAAACGAGGCAAAAAATGAAGAATAAAACATATCTGGTCCTGAAGGCTGTGAGCTGGAGCTTGGTGGCAATTATGGTGCTTATGGTCTTTTTTATGGCGGGCATTCGTCTGTTCGGCGTTCAGGTTTATACCGTGCTTTCCGGATCTATGGAACCAAATTATCACACAGGCGCGTTGATCTATGTGAAAAAGGTTGATCCCGCCCAACTGAAAGAAAAAGATGTTATTACATTCCGTTTAAGCGGCTCCACTACTGCAACACACCGTATTATTGAATTGGTGCCCGATGAAGAAGATCCTTCGGTGGTGCGGTTTCGCACCAAGGGCGATGCCAATGAGAGGGAAGACGGTTCTTTGGTGGAAGGGAATGATGTGATTGGAAAGGTGTTTTTCACCATTCCTTACTTGGGCTATTTGGCCACCTTTATTCAATCCCCGCCGGGGCTTTATATTGCCATCGCCGTGGGAGGCTTACTGGTCTTACTCGTATCTGTAATCGATATGCTTGCAGACGATAAGAAGAATAAAAAGAAAATCTAAGAAGAAGGAGGAAATCGGATGAAAAAAGGAACGAAAGCCGTATTGCTGTCTCTGTGTGCTGTTTTGTTGGTTGCCGTGTCAATCGTTGGTACGGTGGCGTATTTGACCGATGAAGCTACCGTGACCAATACCTTCACCGTCGGTGATGTTGAGATCACCTTGGATGAAGCGAAGGTGGAAACAAACGGTGTACCTGTAGCCGGTGCTAATCGTGTAACGGAAAACGTTTATCACCTAATCCCCGGTCGCACGTATACCAAGGATCCCACCGTTCATGTGGAAACCGGTAGTGAAGATAGCTGGCTGTTTGTGAAGGTCGAGAACGGTCTTGCCGCTTATGAAGATCCTGCAAACACCATTCTTGCGCAGATGACTGCAAAGGGTTGGGCTCCTGTTTCCGGTGAAACCGATGTTTATGCTTACAGTACCAAGGTTTCTGCCGGCAACGATGTGGATGTTTTCGATACCTTTAAGATCGTGGGAACCACCGATCTGGCAGGTGTAACTGCCGCTACCAAGATTGTGGTGACCGCTTATGCGATCCAAGCAGAAGGCTTCGATACTTCCGAACTGGCATGGTCTGCTTTGAAGACCCAAATGAACGGCAATCCCTAATGCCCCGATGAAAGGAAAAGAATCATGTATAAAGGCAAACATACACGCAAGCGGGAACTGAAGAAAGGCGCTCTTGTAAAAGTGGCGGCGCTTTCTGCTTTGGTTGCCGTGTTGATGTGCGGTGTTATTGGCGGATCCATCGCTTGGCTGATCACCTCCACCGATCCTGTTGTAAACACCTTTACTTACGGTGATATCAACATTAAGTTGGAGGAGACCGATACCAATAAAGACGGTGATAATAACCCCAATACCAATACTTATCCTATGATCCCCGGTCATACTGTTACCAAGGATCCCAAGGTTACTGTATTGGCAAACAGTGAGGATAGCTGGCTGTTTGTGAAATTGGTGGAAACCGGCGGCGATGTAACGGTTGGGCAAACCACTTACGGTTTCTCCGACTATCTGGAATACACCGTAAATGCGGTAAACTGGACTGCTTTAGCAGGTCACCCCGGTGTTTATTACCGCGAAGTAACCAAGTCTGATGTGGATAGTCTCCCCATTCAGGTCTTGACCGATGATGCTGTGAAGGTGAAGCAAACCGTTACCAAAGAGATGCTGAATGCTTTGGATAAGGATGCAAATGGCCAACCCTTGAATCCTGCCAAGTATCCTGTTCTCACCGTAACCGCTTATGCGGTTCAGCGCGACGGTAATATCGCCACCGCAGCAGACGCTTGGGCTTTGATCGAGCCCCCTGTCACCCCTTAACGAAAGGAAGGTAAGAAAATGAAAAAGAAGATTTTAATGGCTTTGAGCTATGTGTTGGTTGTTGCTTTGGCAATCACCGGCACCGTCGCTTATCTGTCCGATACCGATAGCGACGTAAACGTAATGACCCTTGGTAATGTAACCATCGCCCAGCACGAGTATCAGCGCGCTACCGATGAGAACGGTGTGTTTATCACCGATACCATCGATAGTAAAACCAGCTATGTTCTGGAAGCCTTCAAGCAAGGCAAGCCTTTGCTTCCCATTGTCGGCGACCCCTCTCTGCCCGGCAATAATCCTGAATACGCAGGCTATGACAGCACCATCGTTCGTATGACTCAGGTTGATTCCTACGGAAGCATGGATGTATTTGCAGGCAAAAATGCACAGGATAAGTTCGTTACCGTTGAAAACACCGGTAAGACCGATGCCTATGTTCGTACCCTTGTTGCTATCGAGAACGGTACGGGTGATGCAAGTCTGATCGGAGTTGGTTCACGTTGCGTTCCCGCTGCGGATGCTGCTAACAGCACTGCTCCTTGGGTCTCCAATTACATTGGCAAGATTACAGTTGACGGTAATACCTATGGTTTGTTCGAGTATGTATATCGTGGAGCAAGCGATGTTGATCGTCATGTAAACGGGATTCTTCCCGCAGGTGACACCACTTATCCCAGCTTTTGCCAGGTTTATCTGAAGTCTAAGGCTACCAATGAGGATATGGTAAAGCTCGACGGTAACGCCAACGGAACCTTGGATATCCTTGTTCTGTCTCAGGCTGTTCAGGCAGATGGCTTCGCCGATGCCGAGACTGCTTTGAATACCGCTTTTGGTGCGATCACCACCACCAATCATCCTTGGGTTACCGATGCTCCCGCATTTGAGGCTCCCAAGAATGATGCTGAGCTGGAAGATGCCCTTAAGGGTGATAAGAAGCAGATCATTGTGAATCTGACCGATGATGTAACCTATGATGTAGCTGCTTGGGCAGCTGAAGCTATGGGCGGCGAGAAGACCGAGGTTATTATGATCAACGGTAACGGCCATACCATCACCTTTAATCAGATCAACTCCGATTGGAACAATATTGTGACCAACGGCGCAACGCTGGTCATCAACAATGCAAAGATCACCAATGCCGGTTATAACGACGGTCCTTGGAACAGACATGACCTGAACTTTGCTTGCGATGTTGAGCTGAACGATGTTGTTTCCGATAAAGCTTTTGCTTTTAAGGCAAATGCAACCTTGAACAATGTAACCATCAACGATGCAAACACTTCCGATACCTATGCAATCTGGATTCAGCCCAACGGTCAGACCGTGACCCTGAACGGTTGTACCATCGATATGATCAATTGCACCGACGGTCGCGGTATTAAGATCGATGAGCAGTATGTTTCCGCTCCCGAAAAGGTAACCCTTAAGGTCAGCGATACTGTTTTCAAGACCGAGGAGAAATCCGCTATTTTGGTGAAGTCTGCAGCAGGTGCCGATGTTGTGCTTGAAAATGTAGACATCAGCGGTGTGGCTGTAGATACCGTGAATGCGGTTTGGGTAGATGATGCTTCTGCAGCTTATGCTGATCTTGTTACCGTAACCGGCGGTAATAAAATTGTTGAGCCGTAAGCTTTTGTAAGTGCGGCAAAGTTAAGTGTTTCCTCGAAACCTTTGTAGGAGAAAAATAATGAAAAAAATCTTAAGTACTCTTTTGACTGTTGCGATCACCGCAGCCGTCGCCATTACCGGTACTTTGGCTTATCTGACCTGGGAAGAAGGGTCTGTAGATGTGGCCACCACCGGTAATATAAAGATTCAGCAGATCGAGCTTCAGCGTGCAGAGGGTGTTGCTCATAACACCACCGCCAAAGAAGGCGATCTGGTACCCTATGTGCAGGGTCAGAAGCTGTATCCTGCTTATCCCGAAACCGCAGATGCCTATACCGCAGAAGCGACCGACCTCTTCTATTGGGGCGATTATGTAACTGCCGAGGGTGCAGGCAACGGCCTTTGGGACAGCGAAAACCTTAACGGTGCTATTGATAAGTTTGTGTTTGTAAAGAACACCGGCTCCGCCGATGCTTACTATCGTACCCTCATCGCTTTGGAGTGCCCCGAAGGAATGGCATTCAGCCAAGGTTCCGATAAGCATTTTATGATGAATATCAATGGAAACCACCGTTTCGCTTGGGATGAAGTTGGTTATACCACCATTGACGGTACCCGTTATCTGCTGATGGAAGCTCTTTATAAAGAGGTTCTGGCTCCCGGCGAGATCTCCCGTCCTTCCTTGCTGCAGGTTGTGATGACCGATAAGGTTACAAATGATGATGTGGCTAAATTGGGCGATACCTATGACATTCTGGTTTACTCTCAGGCTTGTCAGGTAGAGAATATGCCCGATGCCGAAACCGCTTTGAATGCAGCTTTCTATGATGTGACCGTGGATGTCCATCCTTGGGGCAATGCTCCTGTAGTGAAGCCCATCGTAGTGTCCGATGCAAAAGAAATGCAAACTGCATTCAAAACTGCAGGTGCCCCCAAAGCAGGCAACACTTCCATCTATATCGCAGAAGATATTGATGCTTCTCAGTTGGATTGGGAGCCTGTTTATGTAAGCGGCTATAACGGTGCAGGTGTTGTAACCATCGACGGTCAGGGCAACACCATCACCGGTTTGACCGAGCCGTTGTTCAAAGGCGGCTTTGCAGGAAAGTCCGGTATCATTATCCGCAATCTGACCATTGCTGATTCCGAGATCAAGAGTGCCAACACCCAAGGCGCAGGCGCTTTTGTGGAGTGTGTCGATTCTATGGAGACTATTATTCTGGAGAATTGCCACCTGCTCAACAGCACCGTGGATGCACCCGATGCCCGCACCGGCGGCTTGATCGGTTGGACCTCCGGTTACAGCAACCAAAACGACGGCCCTGTTAAAACCTATGTCACCGTCTCCGATTGCTCCGTGATCGGTTGTACCATTACCGGTACCTCTGTCGGCGGTATCAACGGTCATGCAGGTGCCAGCGATTGGACCTATACCACCATCGAAAACTGTACTGTTCTGAATAATGAACTGATTTCCTATGACGATGGCGAATGGCGTGTAGGCGCTGTTGTCGGTACTGCCAATATTGGCGAAGTGACCATCAATAATGTGGTGGCAGGCAGCAACGTAATGACTCAGGCACAGGCATCTTCTCAACGTGCAGACGGCTTGAGCGAATTGGTTGGCCGCTTTGTTCCCGGCTCTACCGGCAAATTGAACATTAACGGTGCCGTGAAGGCCGCTACCGCCAATACCACTGCTGAGCTGAGCGCTGCTTTGAACGATAACGCAAAAGTCGTTGTTTTGGGCGATGCAACCTATACCATTCCTTCCGCTATCGCAGGAAAGGAAGTAACCTTGGTTGGTTCCGAAAACACCGTGATTGACTTCAAAAACGCCTATAACGTCAGTGGTGCAACTCTCACCTTTGAGAACATTAAGTTCCAAGGTAAGAATGAGAATGTTATGAATAACTTCGGTCTTCATAACGCGAGCGGCGATGTGGTTTATAAGAACTGTACCTTTGACGGCGCCGTAACCAATGAGCATTATGCCAACGTGGATTACATTGATTGCACCTTTACCGGAACCGGCTATATCACCACTTATTCCGTTCCTTCTGCTGATTTTGTGAATTGCACCTTCGATAAGGCAGACAGCCGTGCCCTTTTGGTATACAGCCATGGTAATCATCCCATCAATGTTACCGTGAAAAACTGTACCTTTAAGGCGGCGGAAAAGGGCTATACTATGGCTCCTGCTTGGACTGCCGCTGTTGAGGTGGATACCACCAATATCACCACCGCAGGCACTACAGTTACCATTGAAAACTGCACTGCCGACAGCAACTATAACGGCATTGTAAGAGATAAATCTGCTGCAAGCGCCGTGAAAGCTGTTATCACCGTAGACGGTGTAGCGCAATAATTGTTGCTTTGTTTAACTGTCCGTCCCGACCCTTCGGGGTCGGGCGGCAATCAAAGGGTATAAGAAAAAACACTTGTATCTTTCGATTGCCGTGATCGGCATATGATTCAGAAGAAAGCGGTTTTGCCGTTTTTGGCGATCATTCCTTTGGCTTGGTCGCATATTCTCTCTCCGCCGTCCATTCTTAAAAAGGGGAATGGGCGGCAATCGAGAGAGTCGTAGGTTTTAGTTTTTAATAGGAGATTAAAAATGGATCTGCCCCGCGTGATCCCAGGAGGGATCTTTTTGCTTTGCTGTGCATTGATGCTGTACGGCTTATATTGGGTTTTGTTTTATTATGATGCCTTTGCCGCCGAATTGCGAATCATCAAAATGGAGATTCGCCGAAGCCATGGGGAAGAGCAGCAGTATTGGCTGAAAGAAAAACGTCGGCTTTGGCTGACTGTCTTGCCCTTTGTTCGTTATTAGGAGGTTTTTCGTTGAAGATTAGGATGCGTAGATTTTCTGTATTTTTAATAACTTTGGTCGTCTTATTGACCCTGTGTGTGCAATCGGCTTTCGGACTGATCATCACAGGGGGAGAGCCGGTGGTCAATACCTTTGTGCCTGCATCCGGTGAATTGGGCTCCTTGGTGATCCGCAAAGCGGTGGAGCATCCCTTTGGTGCAGGCTATGCCATTCCTGAAACGGTGGCATTTCCGTTCCAAGCGGAATTGGGAGCTTATTATGCCAATACCTCTGTTACCACCAGCGCAGGCGCTTTAAAAGCCAATGAACAGGGCGTGATCACCTTCTCGGTGCGTCCCAATGCGGCGTTTGAGATTCAGGGCTTGGAGGATGGTGCTGTCGTAACCGTTACCGAGCTGCAGACCGTTGATGGCTTTGCGGTGAAAGAGACTGCCTCCCGTCAGGTGACCGTTTCCCATTCCGGTGTGGTTACGGTAGATTTTATCAATGTGTATACCCCCGCGGCCGCAACCACCGAAGGGGTAATGCTCACCGTTAATAAAACCTTGTCAGGCCGAAATTGGCAGGTAGGCGATTCCTTCTCCTTTTTACTGGAACAGAAAATAGGGGAGGAATGGTCAGCCGTGGGCAGTCAGACCCTCACCGTCTCTTCACCGGAGCTTCAGGTGCAAGGGGTGGAACTGACCTCCTTGCTTCAAACCCTGTCCTTTCCTGCGGCGGGAACCTATTCCTTCCGCATTACCGAAACAGCAGGTGCCTTGGAGGGAATTACCTATGACCCCGCAGTACATACCGTGGACCTGCTGGTGGGCGATAAGGATATGGACGGTAAATTAGAGGTGCAGAAGGTTACCGCCTCAGAAGGGGTAACCGTTTCGGCAAGCGAAGGACGCTTTTTTGTAACCGCCCCCTTTACCAATCGGTATACCGCCCCCGTAACTCCGCCCTCTAAACCCGATCTCGGCGATCTCACGGTCCCCATTACCGTAACAAAGCGGGTAACGGGAAGAGCAACCGTCAGCCCCGAAAACTTCTATTTTGTGTTGAAGAATACCGATACTGCGGCAGAACTTACCCAAGCCACCAATGAGGAAGGTATTACCTGCTTTAATTTGGGCTTCAGCGGTGAGGATATTGGAAAGACCTACCGCTATACTGTGCAGGAGGTCAACGACGGACGATCGGGCTTTGAATACAGTACCAAGGTCTATGAGCTCACCGTCACCGTTTCCGAAACGGCAGAAAACACCTTGACCGCCGCCTTGACCTGTGACGGAGATGCGGTGAATGCCTTGAACACGGATTTTCAGAATATTTATCTGGGAATGGACCAAGAAACGGCACCGCCCGACGATGGTCCCGACACAGGCGATCATTTTGATCTTGTAACTTGGATCGTGATCCTGCTGATCAGTGCCGCCGTTCTGGTGGTTTTGGTGGTGCTTTGGGAACGTCACAATGACCACTTTGATCGGTTTAAATAATAAAAAAGAGAGACACGGCTGTGTCTCTCTTTTTTTAATCTTTCAAAAATCGCTCTAACTGATAGTGCTTGATCATTCGCATAAAAGGCACGCCCAACGCGAAGCAAACAATAAATTCGCTGACCGCCACTTCAATGGCGATGGTGCCGAAGATCGCCCAATCCAAGCGTCCCGCACTCATAAAGGTCAAAAGTGCGCCGATGATCACTCCGTTAAAGAGGATCGGCGGGAGCGGTGCCAAAAGCAGATGCTTGCACTTATAGGTGCACCACGCGGCAAGCAGGGTTGCAAGCGTGCCGAAAATGGCATCCCAAACCGTGGAAAACAGCAGGTTGGAAAGCAAGCACCCGATGGTCACGCCCCAAATCGCCCAAGGGGAGAAAAAGGGGAGAAGGGTCAAAATTTCGGCGATCCGAAATTGGATGGGACCGAATGCCACCTGCCCAAAGGGCAACGTAAACACCACATAAAGCGCGGCGATCAGACCGGTCAAAACCAGTCTTTTTACAGAAAATACTTTATTCATTTTGTTCTCCTTAGTATATATTTAGAGTCCGAGCAGGAGGAAAAATCACGACGGACTGCTTATTTTAAGAAAGCTTTTCGATACCCTTTTGAATTCTCGCGAGGGTCTCTTCTTTCCCCAAAAGGTAAGCCAGCTCCACACCGCCGCCGGGGGTAAATTGCTTGCCGGAAAGAGCGGTGCGCAAGGGCCACAGGATGGGACCGTTCTTCACCTCTAACTTTGCGATCAGGTCAAAGAGGGCGGTATGGATATTCTCTTGGGTCCACTCGGTTACCGCCTCCAACACAGGCAGAGTCTCTTTCAAGGACTCCAAGGAGTTTTCGGGGTTGGTCTTCATCTTCTTGTGGGTGTAAAGAGCAATGTCGTATTCGGGCAGAGTGTCCAAAAAGTCCACCATTTCGGGGATCTCATTGAGAATCTGGCAACGACCCTGCAGCAGTGCGGCAAGGGCATCAAAATCAATATCCTCTCTCTTCACCGTCTCCCGAATGAAGGGCATTGCCTTTTCTTTGAAATCGGCGGCGGGCATGGCTTTGATATATTCACCGTTGAGCCAAGCCAGCTTTTCGTTATCGAAGATGGCGGGGGACTTGGAGATGCCTGCAATGTCAAATTCCTTGATCAGCTCTTCCAAGGTGAATTTTTCTTGCTCGCTCTTGGGCGCCCAGCCTAAAAGGGCAATATAGTTCAGCACCGCATCCTTCAGGTAACCCTTTTTGATCAGGTCTTCATAGGAAGCGTCGCCGTTGCGCTTGGAAAGCTTGTTTTGAGCATCTTTCATCACAGGAGCGCAATGGATGTATTTGGGGATCTCCCAGCCGAATGCTTCGTAGAGCAGGTTATACTTGGGGGCGGAGGAGAGGTATTCCTTGCCGCGAACCACGTGGGTGATGTTCATCAGGTGATCGTCCACCACGTTGGCAAAGTTATAGGTGGGCAGACCGTCGGTCTTCACCAAAATCTGATCGTCCAGCTCGCTGTTGTCCACCGTGATCTCCCCGTAAACCTCATCCACAAAGGTGGTGGTTCCCTCGGTGGGGATCTTCTGACGGATCACAAAGGGTACACCGGCCGCCAATTTAGCTTCCACTTCCTCTTTGGAAAGGTTGCGGCAATGACCGTCATACTTATGGGGCACCTTGGAGATGGAGTGAATCAGCTTCAACTCATCCAACCGCTCCTTATCGCAGAAGCAATAATAGGCGGCGCCTTTTTCCACCAACTGCTTGGCATATTCCATATAAAGTCCCCGACGCTCGCTTTGAATGTAGGGACCGTAATCACCGCCCACATCGGGACCTTCATCCCAATACATTCCGGTCTCTTTCATGGTGCGGTAAATCAGATCCACAGCCCCTTCCACATACCGTTCCTGATCGGTGTCTTCGATTCGCAGAATGAATTTACCCTCATTCTGCCGTGCGATCAAATAGGTATAAAGAGCCGTCCGCAGGTTGCCCACGTGCATATAACCGGTGGGAGACGGTGCAAATCGAGTACGTACTTCCATAATTCTAATTCTCCTTATATTTTTACGCTATATATGATAATATTTATTTTTAAGGTTGTCAAGTTGAATTATTTGTGTTATCATATTCTAAATGAGATTTTAGCAATCGGAAAGAGGCATAGAGATAAAATGACAGAAAAAACCATTTTCAGCGGCATTCAGCCCAGCGGAATCATCACATTGGGAAATTATATCGGTGCCGTGCGCAACTGGAGCAAGGTCAGCGATCAGGGGAAGGGAATCTTCTCGGTTGTGGATCTTCACGCCATTACCGTCCGTCAGGATCCCAAGGAGCTCCATGAGCGTATTTTGTCCACGCTGGCAATGATTATTGCTTCGGGTGTGGATCCTGAAAAAAACCTGATCTTTATTCAGAGCCATGTGCCTCAGCATTGCGAGCTCTCTTGGATCTTGAATTGCTATACCATGTTCGGCGAGCTGTCCCGTATGACCCAGTTCAAAGATAAATCCCGCCGCTATGCGGATAATATTAATGCAGGCTTGTTTGATTACCCTGTACTGATGGCGGCAGATATCCTGCTGTATGATACCGATCTGGTGCCTGTGGGCGTGGATCAAAAGCAGCATCTGGAACTGGCGCGGAACATTGCCAACCGTATGAACGGCATCTTCCCCGATCTGTTTACCGTGCCCGAAGGCTATATTCCTTCGGTGGGCGCCAAGGTTATGTCCCTGACCCAGCCGGATAAGAAGATGAGCAAATCCGATCCCAACCCCAAGAGCTATATCAGTATTATCGATGAGCCCGCCAAGATCGTAAAAAAATGTAAGAGCGCGGTCACCGATTCGGAAAACCGCATCGCCTTCGAAGAAGGGCGGGACGGGATGAATAACCTGCTCACTATTTATAGTGCCATGACCGGCGAGACCATCGAGCAAGCGGTAGACCGTTTTGCAGGTCAGGGCTACGGTGTGTTCAAAACCGCCGTTGCCGATGCCATCATCGCTGAACTTGCTCCTCTGCAAGAGCGCTATTATCAGTTGATGGCAGACCCTGCTTATCTGAAAGAAGTTTATACCCGCAGCGCTGAGGAGGCAAGCAAGATCGCCGCCAATACCTTAGCAAGAGTCCATGAAAGAATCGGCTTTGTGGGCCGCTGAAAAAGAGAAGGATAAGAGATTATGGTCTTTTATGATTATGTGATCGTGTTTTTGGCGTGGCTGGTGGCAGGGCTTTGCAGTTTTCTGTTTACCCCCCTTGCCAAAAAACTGGCGTGGCGGATCGGCGCTATCGATGTGCCGAAGGATGCCCGCCGTATGCATAAAAAACCCATTCCACGCTTGGGCGGCTTTGCCATCTTTTTGGGTTTCTTTATCAGCACAATGGTGTTTACCTTTAACTTTATCACCCTGCCCATCTATGGAATGCTGATCGGTGCGATGGTCATTGTGGCATTGGGAATGGCAGACGATGTGTTGGCATTAAAGGCATCCTATAAATTCGGCGTTCAGATGATCGCGGTGGCGATCCCCGTGGTCTGCGGAGTGCGGATCGAACGCTTCCCCGACTTTTTCGGCGGCGGTTCCTATATCCAGCTTCCCTTTATTTGGTCGGCGCTGATCAGTGTGGTTTGGCTGCTGGCGATCTTGAATGCGGTGAATATTATCGACGGTCTGGATGGCCTTGCTTGTGGTGTTTCGTCCATTATGACGGTGTTTGTAACCATCATTCTCATTTTGCTGGAGGCTCCTCAGGTAGCGATCATTGCCGCATCTTTGGCAGGCGCCTGTATGGGTTTCTTACCTTATAATATAAACCCCGCCAAAATGTTTATGGGAGATACAGGTTCCATGTTTATCGGTTATACCCTTGCGTGCCTGTCCATCATCGGGTTGTTTAAGGCCTATGCCATTGTGGCGTTCTTCGCTCCCGTTATGTTGTATTTGTTGCCCATTTTCGATCTGCTGTTTGCCGCGGTGCGGCGGGTGCTTTCGGGAAAATCTCCCATGCAGGCAGATAAAAGTCATCTGCACCATAAGCTGATCGCTCTGGGCTTCTCTCAAAAGCAGGCGGTTGCCATTTTGTATGGCATTGCTACCATTCTCGGCTTCTGCGCCGTTTTGATCACGGCAGACGATTTCTTCAAAGCCATGATCGTGATCGGCGTTGCCTTTGTTATCATAATGCTGAGTGCATTAATATTATATTATCGATTAAAAAAGCAGGAGGATTCTCATGAAAAAGATTAAAGTAATGTCATTCTTCGGCACCCGTCCCGAAGCCATCAAAATGGTTCCCGTGGTTAAGGAATTGGAAAAGTACGAAGAGATCGAGAGCGTTGTCTGTCTGTCCGGTCAGCACCGTGAAATGCTTCGTCAGGTGCTGGAGGCCTTTGATGTCACCGCCGATCTGGACTTGGATATTATGAAACCCCGCCAAACCATCACCTCTATTACCGCAGGTGTTATTGAGGGGATGGAAAAGATCTTCGGTGAAGAAAAGCCCGACCTGATTTTGGTTCATGGCGATACCACCACCGCTTTTGCAGGCGCTTTGGCAGGCTTTTATGCAGGCGTTCAGGTAGGTCACGTAGAAGCAGGACTTCGTACCTTTGATAAATTCTCTCCCTATCCGGAAGAGATGAACCGTTGCCTCATCGGCAGATTGGCTGATCTTCATTTTGCTCCCACTCCCACCAATCGGAAGAATTTGGAGCGTGAAGCACCCACCGGCGAGATCTATATCACCGGTAATACCGTTATCGATGCATTGAAGATGACCGTTCAGGCGGATTATACCTTCCGTGAGGATGCTCTGAACCATCTGGATTTCAAAGGCACCCGCGTGGTATTGGTTACCGCTCACCGCCGTGAGAATTTGGGTCAGCCTCTGCGTCAGATCTGCACTGCCATCCGTCAGATGGTGGAGCAAAACGAAGACGTGCAGGTGGTCTACCCCGTGCATATGAACCCTGCTGTTCGTGAAGTGGCAAACGAGATCTTGGGCAACCATCCCCGTATCCACTTGATCGAGCCGGTGGATGTGTTCGATATGCATAACCTGATGGATCGTTGCTATATGGTTATGACCGATAGCGGCGGCTTGCAGGAAGAAGCACCCGCTTTGGGTAAGCCTGTTTTGGTGCTCCGTACCGAGACCGAGCGTCCCGAAGCTGTGGAAAACGGCACCGTGAAGATGGCAGGTATCGAGACCGATGTAATTCTGTCTATGGCGAATGAACTGCTCCGTAACCCCAAGGCCTATGAGGAAATGGCGCACGCTGTGAATCCTTATGGCGACGGTAACGCTGCAGAGCGTATTGTGAAAGCCATCCTCCATCAGAATGGAATGGGAGAAAAACCCGAAGAGTTTAAGGCATAAGGAAATAGTAAAAATGGATATGAATATTGTATGTTTGGATATGGAGGGCGTTTTAGTCCCCGAGATCTGGATCGCTTTTGCGGAAGCAAGCGGCATCCCCGCCCTGAAACGCACCACCCGCGATGAGCCGGACTACGATAAGCTGATGCAATACCGCCTGAATATTTTGAAGGAGCACGGTTTGGGCTTGAAAGAGATTCAGGAGACCATCGCAAAGATCGAGCCGATGGAAGGTGCCAAGGAGTTTTTGGATGCCTTGCGGAAAGAAACGCAGGTCATTATCTTAAGCGATACCTTCACCCAATTCGGAATGCCTTTGATGGAAAAATTGGGCTATCCCACCCTCTTCTGTAATACCTTGGAGGTGGGGGAGAACGGTGCCATCACCGGCTATAAAATGCGCTGTGAAAAATCCAAGTTCACCACCGTTAAGGCTTTGCAGTCTTGCGGCTTTGAAACCATCGCCGCAGGCGATAGCCATAATGACCTTGGAATGATCCGCGCCAGTAAAGCAGGCTTCCTCTTTAAGAGCACCGAGCAGATCAAAGCAGAAAACCCCGATCTGCAGGCTTTTGAGGAGTACGATGATCTGCTCCAAGCCATTAAAGCTGTATTGTAATAAAAAAGGAACGGAAAAGATTTCCGTTCCTTTTTGTTTTATTTAAACAAAATACAGAGCCGATTTTTGTGCTTTGTGACGAGGTTATGTTACATTTACGTTACATTTTGGGTGTGCCTATTGAAACAGTTTTCTTTTTACCATAAAATAGAAACAGAAGGGAGGCGGTAGAATGAAACGCTTTTTAAGTTTGTGTTTGATTACGGTACTGTTGCTGTCGATGGCCGGCTGTAAGAACGCGGCTAATGGGGCAGGGGATGAACAGGCAGTGGTGGATGAGATTTTTGAAACGGAAGAGGTTTCAAAGAAAGAAGAACAATCGGTAGAGGAGAAAGAACCTGTGGAAATACCGCCTGTGGAACAAGAACCGGAAAAAGAAGATCCGGAGAAGCAACCGGAGTCGGTGACACCGGGTACCGTGGAACTCTCTGCGGTCATTCCCCAAAGTTCCTGTGCCTTTGAATATCGCTATTTAAAGTTTAAAGAATCATCATCGGTCAGCACCGCCTATCCGGGGTTTACGGTGTTGCGTTCCACCCAAGATCTGGAAAAGTTTCGGTTCGCTTTTTCCCCTCACTTTGATTTTTCCCAAAGCAAAGAGGAACTCAAAAAGTATAATGATGACTATTTTGAAAAGCAAAGTTTGATCCTGCTGTGGGTCGACAGACCCGCCGGCAATATAAGCATTGGGATCAAGGGTCTGCATTTGGCCGACGAAAAGCTGGAGATCTCCTTGCTGTATGAATCGGAATATGATACAGACGGCCCCGCCGTAGTGTCGACCCATCTGATTGCTTTGGAACCGGAAGCTTCCTTTACCGTTCCTCAGGAAGTGTACCTGCAAACCTATCACGGAAACTATGACGGAAAAAACCCAAGCCGATATTACAAATTGGAAAAGTCTCCATGGGTTACTAGAGAACGGCGTTTTCCGGGACTGACGACCTTGCCCCAAAACCCGATCCCCTTTGAGGTTAAAACCTTTTCCGACAGTGTTTATCCCAACTTGGAATCTGAACGGAAGCCGATCGTTCTTCGTTCTGTAGAAGAGAAAAACGCTTTTTTGGAAGAATATAAAGATCGCTTTAACAACGGTTTTTCAGGCGATGGAGAACGCATTGAAGGAAAATTTCTGCCGGCCTTGGCTCAATACGATGAGTCGTACTTTGAGGAGCATAGCTTGGTGATCATTCTGCATGAAGAAACAAGTGGCTCCTATTCAAACACCGTCACCCACGTGAGCTACAAGGACGGTGCTGCAACGGTCTATTTGTTCCGCGATACCCAAGAAGGGTTTATGGTTACCTGCGATATGAGAGAATGGCAATACGTGATTGAATTGGATGCGATGGAAATCACTTCTGTAGATGCTGTTGTCTATTAAAAAAAGGAAGGCGAGAGCCTTCCTTTTTTAACTTTCCTGCCGTTTTCGCATCCGCCGCCAGTTGAAATAGCCGTAAACATCGTTTGCCAAAAACATCAAAAAGCAGACCACCATCGGCAGATAAGAGGGATCCTTGATCGCCGCCGAGATCCAAAGAATGATCAAAACAATGTCGTTTGCGGCATACCCCAAGGCATAATAAGGGCTTCGCAGAACCGTGAGCGTGCAAGCCAAAACGCTGGTGGTAATGGAAATGGTGCTGAAAAGGAGATTAGCAGTGCCGAGTGCCTTTAAGATGAAGTAAAAGAGCGCGGTCACCGCTCCTGCGAACAGAAACAGCAAAACGACCTCTCGTTTTTTCAAATGCCGCACTGTTACCTCTTTGCTCCCTTGGTAAGGGTTGCGTGCCCAAGAAATGATGGCGGCAACGGCGATGGGCGCTGTCATACAAAGATAGGTGATCATCTCTCCGTAGTATTGAAAAAGGAAGGAAATGATTCCGTAAAAAACGGCAAATATCACCGTCAGTACCTGCCCCAACACATACCCTTTGGCAACAAAGATCAGTGCTGTGACCCCCACCAAAGAGGCGATCAGGCTCAATAGATCACCGGAGGGCGCCAGAAGATAGGAACCGCCCACGATTAGTAGGGAAGAGAGCCAAAGCCCTCGCTCAAATTTTGTTAGATCCTTAAATGCATTCATTTCATTCTCCTAAAAAAATAAGCATTCGCTTTACATCTCTTCAAAGACCTAATGAAATGTAAACGAATGCTACCCGGTGGCAGATATTCTTTTGTAAACATTATAGAAAAAAATCGGCGTTAAGTCAATCATTTTTTTTATTTTGATGAATTGACGAATAAAAATACAGGTGATATAATAATCCTATAATTATAATTTTAACGGAGGATAAAGTGATGGATACCAATGTAAGACCTGCCTCTATGGCGCGGATCACTACCAAAGAACTTGCCGATGCCTTTATTGCAGAGCAGATCAAGGAGATTCGTGCTCAGGTTGGGGAAAAGAAGGTTCTTCTGGCATTGTCCGGCGGTGTGGATAGCTCTGTTGTTGCCGCGCTTTTGATCAAAGCCATCGGCAAGCAACTGGTCTGCGTGCATGTAAACCACGGCCTGATGCGTAAGAATGAATCTGAAAATGTTATCAAACTTTTCCAAGAGGGCTTGGATGCCAATTTGGTGTATGTGGACGCCACCGACCGCTTTTTGGATCTGCTGGCAGGCGTTGCCGAGCCTGAAAAGAAGAGAAAGATCATCGGCGCCGAGTTTATTAATGTATTTGCCGATGAAGCCCGTAAATTAGACGATATCTCCTATTTGGCACAGGGTACCATCTATCCCGATATTTTGGAAAGCATCAAGCAGGCAGAGGGCAAAAAGGCCGTAAAGTCGCACCATAATGTGGGCGGCTTGCCCGAAGACCTGCAGTTTGAATTGGTCGAGCCTATCAAACTGTTGTTTAAAGACGAAGTTCGTGTTGTGGGCGAAGCCTTGGGTCTGCCCCATAATATGGTCTACCGTCAGCCGTTCCCCGGCCCCGGCTTGGGCGTTCGTTGCTTGGGCGCCATTACCCGCGACCGCCTTGCCGCTTTGCGTGAGGCCGATGCCATCCTGCGGGAAGAATTCGAGAAGAATGGCCTTGCCGGTAAGGTTTGGCAGTATTTTGTGGTGATCCCCGATATCAAGAGCGTGGGTGTTAAGGAGGAAAGCCGCTATGAAGGCTGGCCCGCCATCATCCGCGCCGTCAATACCACCGACGCAATGACCGCCACCATCGAGGAGATCCCCTATGCACTCCTCCACCATATCACCCACCGTATCACCCATGAGGTAGAGGGCATCAACCGCGTCCTGATGGACCTGACCCCCAAGCCCATCGGCACCATCGAGTGGGAATAATATCTACTGGCTTACAAGTGCCCGGAAACCCCTGGGAATAAAAGGGTTTTGGGGAATTTATATTTTTATTGAAAAGAATTTTCCAAACTTTTTCAACAC
>JAZQET010000038.1:0-41810 GCA_045539135.1 Eubacteriales bacterium
AGCGTAAGCTCGCATTTTAATTTTTTGTCCCCTCGTCCTGAAACGAAGTTTCGGGGCGAGGTCGTCAGTTCGACTCTGATCATCAGCTCCAAATTAGTCGTCCCAGTCGGGGCGGCTTTTTTGTTGCCGTAAATCAGACGACCTCATCCCGAGCGTAAGCTCGCATTTTAATTTTTTGTCCCCTCGTCCTGAAACGAAGTTTCGGGGCGAGGTCGTCAGTTCGACTCTGAGTACCGAAGGTATCATTCCTGTCTCAAATTGCGCGCAATTTGAGGCGAGTAAAAACACGCCGTATTGAAACGGTAGTTTCAATACGCCAGGGATATCATCAGCTCCAAATTAGTCGTCCCAGTCGGGGCGGCTTTTTTGTTATATAATATTGCTCGTTCGCTTCGAAACGGATAATGTTGGTTTACATAATCAAAGGATAATGCAAAGCAGAATTCCTGCTAAAATACAACCGGCACCAACAGAGAGTTTTGCAATGCTTAACTTTGGCGGTTGCTTGCGATAGCGCTTTTCAAGTTCATAGGTGTCTTTACCTAATTCTTTGAGAATATCCATCTCTTTGTAGACATAAATTGCGCTTCCGATGATGTAAAGCCCGTAGATGAAAAAGAGGGGCATAACGGTGATTAAAGCCAATAAAGAACTGTTGGTAAAAAGTGCAATATATGCAAATACCAAAACCCAAGTGACGCAGAAAATGGGCATAAAGGTATCAAAGATTTCAACCTTTGTCATTCTTTGTGTTTTCTTTGCCATAGTGAACCTCCGAAAAATTGATACAAACAGTATATCACAAATTTTGAAAAAAGCAAATAAAAAGAGAGAACCGATCGGTTCTCTCTTTTTTAGAGTTTGAGCTCTTCACTCCATCGTCGTGTCAAGTGGATATCATCGTCTGTAGGAATGGTGACCTTGCTGTTTTCGACTTTATGGTCCGGCTGCAGCATAGGCAATGTTCCGTAGTAGGGGACGATATCCCTCTTTTTTTCTTTGGATTTCATAAAAAGCGCCTCCGCTTTTTATCTTACCCTGAAATCGACTGTTTATTCTTCCTCTTCTTCGGGAGGATCGATAGTCAAGCGCGCCTTCAAAACCAATTTTTCATCGGAATCAAGGATGGTGACGGTGAATTTTTCATAGCGGAATTCTTCACCCTTTTCGGGGATGATACCCATTTGCTCCATAATCCAACCGTTAAAGGTAGCGGCATCGCTTTCAAAATCGGTTTTTAACTCCCGCTCGATTTTGGTTAATTCGGTGTCACCTTCAATATCATAGGTCAATTCATTGACATTGATGATCTCATCGGGGGTTTCTTCCAATTCACCCACCAGCTGTTCGATCAGGTCGTTGATGGTCACAATGCCGTCGGTGCCACCAAACTCATCAATAACGATGGCGAAATGGTTCTTGGTGGTTTTCATTTCACGGAAAAGATCATCTGCTTTGGTATGAGAAGAAACAAAATAGGGTTTCATGGTTGCCCGTTCCAAAGCAATTTCTTTTGTTTGTTCCGGCAGGCGGAAGAACAATCGGGTGTCTAAAATGCCAATGATCTGATCGGCGGAGTCTTCGCAGATGGGAAAGTAGGTATGGGCTGTTTCGAAGATGGTTTTTCGCCATTCTTCAATGGAATCTTCGTTCCAAAGCATTACCACTTCGGTTCGATGGGTCATAAATTCGCCGACGGAAAGGTCATCAAAATCAAATACATTTTGAATGATGAAGTTTTCTTCTTCATCAATGACACCTTTTTCGGTTCCGGCATCTGCCATCATCAGGATATCTTCTTCACTGACTTCGGTTTCATCGGCGTGAGGATCAATGCCCATCAGGCGCAAGATACCGTTGGTGGAAACGGTTAATAACCATACCAGCGGAGCAAATGCTTTAGAGATGAAGCTGACGGTTCCGGAAAGCCCTAAAGCCATGGATTCGGTTTTGCGCATAGCAAGACGCTTGGGGACCAGTTCGCCGAAGACCAAAGTGATGAAAGATAAGAGAATGGTAATCACCACAACGGCGATGGTATTCAGGGTTTCGGCGGGGATCGCAACGCCTGCTTTCACAAACTGTGCAACGATAACATCTGAAAAGTTATCGGCAGCAAACGCACTTCCCAAGAAGCCCGAAAGGGTAATTGCAACTTGAATGGTGGCTAAAAAGCGCGCGGGGTTCTGGGTTAGTTTTTCCAGACGGCGGGCTTTTTTGTTGCCTTCTTCTGCCATTTTAGTAAGTTTGTTTTCATTAATGGATAAAACAGCAATCTCGGCACAAGCAAAGATGGCGTTCAATCCAATCAAAACAAATTGAAGTATTAAATTTCCTATAAGTTGAGTGTTCATAATTTCTCCTTAAATATGTTTTTTGAATGTGGGTGGATTTTTGAGAAAAAACCTACCGTCGCATTCTGTAAAGAAGAAAATGAGCGAACTCAATACGGCTTAAAACCGTATACATACCGGCCGTGTTACTGTCGCTACTGTCGGTATCCATAGTTGGCATAACCTCCCATTTCAAAATAATCAAAGTGGATTATAGCAAAGAAATGCGTTTGTGTCAAGGATAAATATTTCTTTATTAAATTTATAAAATTTTACTTTATTTTATAGTATATCTGTGCTATAATAAATTAATATTTATTAGGAGCGTACGAAAATATGGTGATTTTGGGAATTGATCCCGGATATGCAACGGTAGGATACGGCGTGATACGGTATGAATCAGGTCGTTTTCAGGCACTGGATTACGGCGCAGTGACCACGCCTGCAGGACTGGATTTCTCCAGTCGTTTGCAAATCATTTATGAAGGGATCACGGAGCTTTGCGATCGGTTTCATCCGGATTGCATGGCAGTGGAAGAACTGTTCTTTAACACCAATATCACCACCGGTATTCAAGTGGGACATGCAAGAGGGGTGATCCTCTTGGCGGGGCACCAAAAAGGTGTGCAATTCTTTGAATATACCCCTTCGCAAGTGAAACAGAGCGTGGTGGGTTATGGAAAAGCCGAGAAGCATCAGGTGATGGAGATGACTCGCCAATTGCTTGGCTTGGCGCGTATTCCCCGACCGGATGATGCTGCCGACGCACTTGCGCTTGCGATCTGCCACGCGCATAGTTCACATTCTAATTTGTTGAGGACAATGATATGATTTCATCTTTAAGAGGAACAATAATTGAAAAAACAGGGGAGTCTGCTGTAATTGAATGCGGCGGCGTGGGATTTGGCGTGTTGCTTTCCCGCTTCGGTGTTGATCGCATCGGCGTAGTGGGCAATGAGGCTTTTCTTTATATCCATATGGTGGTAAGGGAAGATGCCATGGAGCTGTATGGATTTGCAGATCCCGAAGAGCGGGATTGCTTCCGCTTGATCACATCGGTTTCGGGTATTGGTCCCAAAGGGGCGCTTGCAATTCTCTCGGAACTGACACCCGATGAATTGGCCGCCAGTGTTTTAATGGGAGATAAGGCGAATATCACCCGCGCGAAGGGAATCGGTCCCAAAGTAGCAGAGCGCTTGGTTTTGGAATTGAAGGATAAGTTCAAGGGTATGACTCCGCTGCAGGTGAACAGTAAAGCCTCCACTCCGGTGCAGGGAACTGCTTCCAAGAGTTTGGAAATCATCGAGGCTTTAATGGCGCTTGGATTTACCCAACCGGAAGCAAAGCATGCATTAAAAGATCTCGATTTGGAAGCCTTGACGGTTGAACAGGCAATTACACAAGCATTGAAAGGATTTAGTCAATGATTGAGAGTGATTTCGAAAACAGAATAATGACCACCACTCTGACCAACGATGATGGAGATATTGAAGATTCCTTGCGTCCGCGGCGGATGGAGGATTATATCGGTCAGACAAAAGCGAAAGAAAACTTAAAAGTATTTATCGAAGCGGCAAAAGGGCGCGGTGAAAGCTTGGATCATTGCTTGCTTTACGGTCCTCCGGGCTTGGGTAAAACCACTTTGGCGGGGATTATTGCCAATGAAATGGGAGTGAATCTTCGGATCACCTCCGGTCCTGCCATTGAAAAGCCGGGCGATCTTGCTTCGTTGATCACCAATCTGCAGCCGGGAGATGTGCTGTTTATAGATGAGATCCATCGTCTTTCCCGTGCGGTAGAAGAGGTGCTGTATCCAGCAATGGAGGATTATGCAGTTGATATTATCATCGGCAAAGGACCTTCTGCGCGCAGTATTCGCTTGGATCTGCCGCGGTTTACCTTAATTGGAGCAACCACCCGTGCAGGGCAGATCTCCTCTCCCTTGAGAGACCGTTTTGGTATTCAAACCCGTTTGGAACTGTATCAGCCGGAAGAACTGAAGGATATTGTGATTCGTTCTGCAGGCATTTTGGGTATCCCTGTGGAGTCTCAAGGTGCGATGGAGATCGCCAAGCGCTCACGCGGCACTCCCCGTATTGTGAACCGCCTTTTAAAACGGGTCCGTGATTATGCCGAGGTTAAAGGAAACGGTGTGATTACTGCGGCAGTAGCAGATATGGCGCTGCAGGCTTTGGAGATCGACCATCTCGGTCTGGATGCCATTGACCGTCGAATGTTAAGTAGTATCATTTTGAACTTTGGCGGTGGACCGGTCGGTCTGGAAACTCTTGCGGCAACCATCGGCGAAGAATCCATTACTTTGGAAGATGTTTATGAGCCTTATCTCTTGCAGATCGGCTTTTTGGCGCGTACACCTCGCGGGCGTACGGTGACACCGAAAGCATATCAGCACCTTGGGTTGCATCCCAAGGGAGAGAAAAGCGACCAAATTCGTTTTGAGGAGTTTTAATTCAATGTGGATCGCAGATCAATGGAAAGATTATGAATTATTGGATACATCCTCCGGCGACCGTTTAGAGCGTTGGGGGGACTATCTTTTGGTGCGCCCTGATCCTCAGGCCATCTGGCAGACCCCCCGTAATAAGAAAGAGTGGAAAACGGCCAATGCAGTCTATCACCGCTCAGGAAGCGGTGGCGGTCATTGGGAGATCCGTTCCTTGCCGGAAAGCTGGACCATCGATTATAAAGATCTGACCTTTCAGATCAAACCGATGAATTTTAAACATACAGGTATTTTTCCCGAGCAGGCAACAAACTGGGATTTTATGCGGGATTTGATTGAAAAAGCAGACCGTCCCATTAAGGTATTGAACTTGTTTGCTTATACCGGCGGCGCCACAATGGCGTGCGCCAAAGCGGGAGCATCGGTGGTGCACGTGGATGCGTCCAAGGGAATGGTGCAGTGGGCGAAGGAAAATGCCGTACTTTGCGGTGTGGCTGATCGCCCCATTCGCTATTTAGTGGACGACTGTATGAAATTCGTGGAGCGGGAGATCCGCCGCGGAAATACCTACGACGGCATTGTGATGGATCCGCCCTCTTACGGGCGCGGCCCCGGCGGAGAGGTGTGGCAGTTAGAGGAAAAACTGTATCCCTTTATCACAAGGGTAATGCAGTTGCTTTCTCCCAATCCGTTGTTCTTTATTTTGAATTCCTATTCCACCGGCCTTTCGGCTTCGGTTATGGAATATTTATTGCGCTCGACCTTCCCTAAATCCGCAAAGGGAACCTTTGAAAGCGGAGAGATCGGGCTGAAAACCACCGACGGAAAGTTCTTTCCTTCCGGCTCTGCAGCAAGGTGGTACGCGGAGGACTAAATGGCAAAGATCATAGAGGTATCAAAACTGAATTATACCTATCCTGTGGAAGAAGGAAGGGTGGCTGTACCGGCACTGCACGATGTTTCTCTTGATATCGAAGAGGGAGAGTTTGTGGCCGTATTGGGGCATAATGGGTGCGGAAAAAGCACCCTTGCCAAGCATCTTAACGGCATTCTGAAAGCGGATAGCGGCACGGTTACCGTGTTGGGAATGGATGCATCGGATGATAATAATCTGATGGAGATCCGCCGCAATGTAGGGATGGTGTTTCAAAATCCCGATAATCAGATCATTGCCACTGTAGTGGACGAAGACGTGGCTTTTGCTTTGGAAAACCTTGGTGTTCCATATGATGAAATGGTTCGACGGGTGGATGATGCGTTGGAATTGGTGGATATGACTCGCTACCGTCATCACGCCCCTCACCGTCTTTCCGGTGGACAGAAGCAAAGGGTTGCCATTGCGGGTGTTTTGGCAATGTCCCCTAAATGCTTGGTGCTGGATGAGCCCACAGCGATGCTGGACCCCAAAGGACGTAAGGATGTTATGAAAACCATTCTGCGCCTGAATCGGGAAAAAGGGATCACCGTTGTTTTGATCACTCATTATATGGATGAAGCGGTTCGGGCAGACCGCGTTGTGGTTATGGGTGAGGGAGAAGTGGTGTTAGACGGAACTCCCAAAGAGGTGTTTCAAAATGTGGGGCTGTTGCACAGCCTTTCCTTGGACGTACCTCAAACAGCAGAGTTGATGTTTGCTTTGCGCCAAGAAGACATTAAGGTGCCTATTGCGGTGCTGAATGAAATGGATTGCCTGACAGAACTGGAACAGTTGTTGGGAGGTGCAGTCAATGATTAAAACCGAGCATCTGACCCACATCTACGGAGCGGGAACACCTTTTGAAACTGCCGCCATTGAGGATGTGAGCATTCATATCCCCAAGGGTGAGTTTGTTGGGGTGATCGGCCACACAGGCTCCGGTAAAAGCACCTTGATCTCCCATTTTAATGCCATCTTGAAGCCGACTTCCGGTCGTGTGTTGATCGATGGGAGGGATCTTTGGGATTCTGATAAAAAAGTTCGTATTCAAACACGCTTTGATGTGGGCTTGGTTTTTCAATATCCTGAATATCAACTGTTTGAAGAAACGGTTTATAAGGATATTGCTTTTGGCCCGAAAAACATGGGCTTGCCCGAGGATGAGATTGAAAAAAGAGTATTGAAAGCCATTGATTTTGTGGGCTTGGATACAAATGTGTTAAAAAAATCACCCTTTGATCTTTCGGGCGGTCAAAAACGGCGGGTCGCCATCGCAGGTGTGATGGCCTTGGAACCGAAGGTTTTGATTTTGGATGAGCCTGCGGCAGGTCTTGACCCCAAGGGTCGGGATGAAATTTTGGGACGTATCCGCGATTATCATAAAGAGACAAAGAGTACCATTCTGTTTGTTTCTCATTCTATGGAGGATATCAGCCGAAATGCGCAATCGGTATTGGTGATGAATCGCGGCAAATGTGCCATTCATACCTCGGTGGAGCAGGTTTTTGAACGTGCAGAGGAATTGGTGCAGATGGGTTTGGATATTCCTGCCATCACCCGTATTTTTATTTCTTTGCAGGAAAAGGGATATCCGGTATCCAAAAATGTCTATACCGTGGAGCAAGGCAAGTCTGAATTAATGCGCCTTATGAAGAAAGGCGGTGAAAGCAATGCTTAAAGATATTACTTTGGGTCAATATTTCCCCGGCAATTCTTTTATGCATCGGTTGGATCCTCGGATGAAGCTTTTGCTCACCTTGCTCTATATTGTGATGCTTTTCTTGGTGCCGAATTTTTGGGGGTTCTTGGTTGCGGCTGCTGTGATTTGCGCGGTGGTTCTTTCTTCGGGAATCTCCATCAAAGTGGCAATGCGTGGGTTAAAGCCTTTGCTGTTTGTGATCGTCTTTACGGCCTTTTTTAACATTTTATATGGCGGGGGTGAACCGTTCTTTCCCAATATCGCTTGGTTGGCTTGGATCAAAAAAGACGGTGTGCGCAATGCGGCATTTATGATTACTCGCATTATTCTGTTGATTTTAGGCACCTCTTATTTGACCTATACCACCAGCCCTGTGATGTTAACGGATGCTTTGGAGCGTATCTTCCGTCCGTTGAAGGTGTTTCATTTTCCTGTTCACGAGTTGGCGATGATGATGACGATTGCGCTACGGTTTATTCCCACTCTGATTGATGAGACGGATAAGATCATCAATGCTCAAAAGGCGAGAGGTGCGGATTTTGAAACAGGGAATATCATTCGCCGTGCAAAGGCGTTGATTCCCATTTTGATCCCCCTTTTGATCTCGGCATTTCGCCGAGCAGAAGAATTGGCGGATGCCATGGAGTGCCGCTGTTATCACGGAGGAGACGGGCGCACCCGTTATAAGGTCTATTCATTCGGAACACGGGATTGGGTTGCTTTGGGCGTTATGCTTACGGCAATGAGTGCGATAATTTTAATGATGATTTTTTGATAAGGGAAAACCATGGGAAAACGGTTATTACTGAAAATCAGATATAACGGATCGGGCTTTGTTGGCTGGCAGGTTCAAAAAAACGGAAAGTCTGTCCAAGAGCAAATGCAAGACGCGGTGGAAGAGATCTTCGGTCGGCGGGTCGGCATAACCGGATGCAGCCGTACCGATAGCGGAGTGCATGCGCTGGAGTATTGCCTTTGTTTTGATCCTCCGAGAGAAATGGAATTAAAGCGGATTCCCTTGGCTTTGAATTCGGTGCTTCCCGAGGACATCAGTGTGCTGTCCTGTCACGAAGTGGCAGATGATTTTCACCCGCGCTACAGTGCGGTGGCAAAAGAGTATTTATACCGTTTTTATGATGGGTTTGCGCCGGATCCTTTTAAGCGCGGTCTTGCGTTTCACGAAAGGAAGGGCTTGGATGCCGAAAAGATGAATCGGGCGGCGAAGGCTTTTTTGGGCACCCATGATTTTGCGGCATTTATGTCTATCGGTTCTAAAATTGAGGATACGGTGCGTACCATCCATTATAGTGAAGTTACCCGCCAAGGAAATGATGTGGTTTTTCGGGTGGTGGGGGATGGATTCCTTTATAATATGGTGCGAATTATGGCGGGAACCCTTTTATTTGTTTCGATGGGGCGAATTTCCGTGGAAGATCTTCCAAAGATTATTGAGGGGAAGGAACGTTCCGCTTGCGGAAAAACGATGCCCCCTTATGGTTTATATTTAAATAAAGTGTATTACGATGAAAAGGAGGTGCCCCATGAGAGATAACCGTAAAGAAAATCCTATGGAAGAACAAGAAAAACTGCGTACATCTGATTTAAAATCAAAATCGACCATTAAATATGTTCGATATTTACTTTTGCTGATTATGGTTATGGTGGCGCTGATCTTGTTATTTGCCAATCGGGACCAAATTACCGGTGATAATTTCCGCCGTTTGATGGCAAAGATCAATGTGGGCTTTTTCACCGTTTCTTCGGAAAACGGAGAGGTTCATTTTGACACAGTCGGCACAGGTGAAACGGTTGTCTATAAAGACGGCTTTGCCAATGCAACGGTTGAAAAGCTGGTGATCACCGATAAAAACGGGGCTGAATTTCAAAATACTCCGCTTGGATTCCGTGCCCCTTGCTTGTCGAAAAATAATAAGTATGTATTGGTATATGACAGCGGCGGAACCGGCATTATGGTTGCAGACTCTTTTTCTGTGTTGTTTGAAGTTAATATGGAGAATAATATTGTGACCGCCAAAATGACCGATAGCGGTGGATTGATTGTGGTGACCGAAGGGGAAGGGTACTTGTCGAAAGTATTTGTTTATGATTCCTCTTTTAAGGAAGTTTATCGCTATAACAGCCTGAATCGCTATATTTTGGATGCCGCATTGGCAGAGGATCAGAAGTCAATGGCCGTTTCCGCTCTGAATACAGAGGGTGCTGATGTTTCGGCCGAGATTCTGTACTTTAAGTTGGATAAAGAAGCGGTTCAATGGTCGGCAACCTTTGATCAGTCTCCCTGTATTGCCGTTGATATTAAGGATGGAGGCAGTATTTGCGGTCTGTTTTCTTGGGGTATGGTATCGTTAAACAAAAAAGGCACGGAGCAGGGAAGGTATGAACTGGATAATCAGGTGCTTCAATGCTACTCGATGAAGAACGGCGATGTGAACGTTTTTGCTGTTTCTGCTGCTGAAAACGGAAACACGGTTTTAGTGCTTTGCAATGAAAAGGCAAAAGTGACAGAAACCATTGAACTGGACTATTATGCGGTTCAACTTGATTATTACGGCGGCAGAACGGCTGTTTTGGGAAATCGCCGTGCAGGCGTCTATAATTCCAACGGCAAATTGCTGTGGGAAGATACACCGGATCGGGCAATCGGGATTTCCTTGATGGGGAAAGAGGCGGTTGTTGTGATCGGTGAAACAAGCTGTGTTTATAATGCAATCTGAAAGGAGCGTTTTTGATGAATCTTATATCAATTGTTTTGGATGTCGTTCTTTTGGCAATTTTGGCAGTCTCTGTATTTTTGGCTTATAAAAAAGGCTTTATTAAAACATTGTTTTCATTGGTGGGCGGTTTGATTGCGGTAATTCTGGCTCTGCATTTATGTACGCCTGTTGCTGCTTGGTTAAATGAAAAATTCATTGAGCCTACGATCCGCACCACGGTTTTGACGGCAGTGAACGGAAGCGCCTTGGCAGAAAACTATGATGAGGCGATCAATTCCATTGATGTGGTGGACCGTTTACAGGAAATGCCTGAAAGTTTGAGGGCGTTTTTGGAAACCTTAAATGTAGATGTGAATTCTATTGTTGATTCTGCAAATAAGGTGCAGGAAAACAGCGTTGCGGTTAAAGAAAAATTGATTGATTCCATCGTGACCCCTGTCAGCGAAACCTTGAGTAAAGCGATTGCTTTGATTGGCTTGATTTTGATTTTCTTTGTACTTTTGTTTGTGGCAAGCCGTTTGCTGGATGCGGTGTTCCGTTTATTGCCCTTCGGAAAGAAAGTCAATAAAGCGGGCGGTGTGATTTTCGGTGCCTTAAGAGGCCTTTTGATTGTCCTTGTTTTTGGTGCTGTGGTATATGGCTTGGCTTGCGGAAATGTTTTGGTTTCTTTGGAAGATGTTGAGAATACCGTTTTGCTCAAACTGTTCAATTCTTGGAACCCGATTTTGAATGCATTGGCAAAATAAAGGAACAATCGGAATGAACATACCAAATTTTTTAACAATTCTTCGTTTATTTATGGTACCTGCTTTTGTGGTAGCATATTTCTGCGGCGAAGAGGGACATTTTGTGGCGGCGGCACTCTTTGTGGCGGCGGCATTGACTGATATTTTGGACGGTTATTTGGCGCGAAAATGGAATCAGATCACGGATTTCGGGAAACTTGCCGATCCGGTGGCTGATAAAATGATGCAGCTTTCCGCTATTGCTTGTCTTTGTGTCAGCGACCGTATCCCTTATTGGATTTTATTGATCTATGTGGTCAAAGAATTATTGCTGATTTTGGGCGGTTTGCGGTTGCTCAATCTGCGTAAATATGTAGTCTATTCCAAATGGAGCGGAAAAATTGCAACCGTTTTGCTTTTTATTGCGGTGATTGTTATTATGATCACATCGGAACAGGTACTTCCCAAGCGATATGCAGGACTTTTGATGACCGGCTGCTTGGTGGCTACTTTTGTGGCTTTCTTTGATTATGTGTCCATGTATTTCAAGATCAAGAGCGCGCGTCACCCTGAGTATTCCAAAGGAGAATAAAATGATTTGTACTAAGTGTAAAAAAAGGACTGCCGTTGTTTTTGTGTCCCGTTTGGACGGAAACAATAAGCCTGTTAATGAGGGTTACTGTTTAAAATGTGCCAAAGAAATGGGGATCCCTCAGGTGAATGAAATGATCAAAGGAATGGGGATGACCGATGAGGATCTGGAACAGTTTTCCAATGAATTTGATCAAATGAGCGAACAGCTTGGACTTTCGAATGAAGAATTGGATTCTCAAACGGCGCCTTCATTGCCTCCTTTTTTCAGTAAAATGTTTGGAAATCCAGACGGTGCAGATTCCTCGTCGGATGATGGTGGGGAAAAGAAAGAAAAGAAAAAAGAAAAAAAGAAAAAGATTTTAGATCAATACGGTGTAAATCTTACTCAAAAAGCTCGAAAGGGAGAACTGGACCCTGTGATCGGCAGAGCGGTGGAGTTAAATCGCTTGATCCGCATTTTGAACCGCAGGTCTAAGAATAATCCATGCTTGATCGGCGAACCGGGTGTCGGTAAGACTGCTATTGCTGAAGAATTGGCATCCCGTATTGCAAAAGAAGATGTTCCCGCAAAACTGCTTGATAAAGAAGTTTATCTTTTGGATCTTACTGCATTGGTGGCGGGGACTCAATTTCGCGGTCAATTTGAAAGCCGTATAAAAAACCTGATCAATGAAGTTGTGTCGCTGGGAAACATCATTTTGGTGATCGATGAGATTCATAATTTGGTTGGAACCGGAGACGCCGAGGGGACGATGAATGCGGCAAATATTTTGAAGCCCGCCTTATCCCGCGGGGAGATTCAGGTGATCGGTGCTACCACCTTGGCAGAATACCGCAAGTATATTGAAAAGGATGCCGCTTTAGAGCGTCGTTTTCAGCCTGTAATGGTGGATGAGCCCTCTTTGGAGGATACCATCGAAATCTTGAAGGGGATCCGTTCCCGTTACAGTGAGTACCATAATGTGACGATTCCCGATCAGTTGTTGGTTCAAGCGGCGCAGATGTCGGAACGCTATATTACCGATCGATTTTTGCCGGATAAAGCCATTGATCTGTTGGATGAGGCCTGCAGTGGTGCATCTTTGGAAAATGTGGCGCAAAACGAGAGCATCCGCAAGAATCGCCGCTTAACAGAGATTGAGGCACGGTTGAATGTTCTTTCTGAGGAAGAGCAAGGGGAGGACACCTATAAGGAAATTGCGGAATTGAATAGTGAAAAATGTCAACTGCAGGCGGCAATTCAAGCATTGGGTGAGCCCAAGGATGCGGTACTGACTTTTGATCATCTTGCTTATGTATTGGAACTTTGGACCGGTATTCCCGCTTCCAAAATTAAGCAGCAAGAATTTGAGAAACTGAATCAACTTTCCGATACGTTGAAAAGCCGTATTGTGGGGCAGGATGCCGCCATTGATAGTGTGGTGCGCGCTATCAAGCGACGTCGCGTAGGGGTCTCTTTATCTCGCAGTCCCGCTTCCTTTATTTTTACAGGGCCTACCGGCGTGGGAAAGACCGAATTGGTGCGGCAACTTTCTATTGCTTTGTTTGACAGTGTTGATGCTCTGATTCGGGTGGATATGAGCGAATATATGGAGAAGCATTCGGTTTCTAAATTGATCGGGGCTCCTCCGGGCTATGTTGGTTATGATGATGCAGGCCAACTGACGGAAAAAGTCCGCCGCAAACCCTATAGTGTTATTTTGTTTGATGAGATCGAAAAGGCGCACCCCGAAGTGCTGAATATTATGCTTCAGATGCTGGACGACGGAAAACTCACCGATGCACAGGGCAGAACGGTGAATTTTGAAAATACCGTCATTGTGATGACCACCAATGCAACGGCGGATACTGCCAATGCTACCGGTTTTAACCGTAGTGAATCGGAACTGGAAAAAGATCGCTCCACCAGAGCACTGCTGAAATTCTTGCGTCCCGAATTCATTAATCGTGTAGATGAGATCATCACCTTCCATCCCTTAGAGCGTGAGACCGTCCGCAGGATCGCTGATATTATGGTTGGCGACTTGAGAAAGAGTCTTGAAGTGCGTTCTCTTACCTTGGAAGTGGAACCGCAGGTTTTGGATTATCTCGCGGAGCACGGATATGACCGAAAGTTCGGAGCGCGCTCTTTGAAGAGAACGATCCAACGGGAAATTGAAGATCGCATTGCACAGGAAATGATCGATCATTATGATCGGGAGCCTTCGGCAGTGCGGTGCTTTATGGAAAACGAAAAAATAAATGTGGATTTGCATTAAAAAACGCTTGACAATTTAAGCGGAGTTTTGTATAATACACTTCGTACCTGAATTTTTCAGAATTGTCGTAAAAGCGGAGGGAGGGAAGACCAAATGGCAGAAATCCGCATTAAGGAAAATGAATCCTTGGATAGCGCTTTGTGAAGATTTAAAAGACAGTGTGCTAAATCCGGCGTTCTCTCCGAAATCAGAAAGAGAGAGCACTACGAGAAGCCCAGCGTTAAGAGAAAGAAGAAATCTGAAGCCGCCAGAAAGAGAAAGTATTAATCTTTCTATTGGCGTTTTTGGTATACTACGCTCAAAGATTTGCCTGCATTCTTCGGAATGCAGGCATTTTTTGATCTTAAAGGGAGAAGTAATATGATTCAGCACCCTATTCAACCGCTCTATGATAAACACTCAAAAATATTGATTTTAGGAAGCTTTCCGTCGGTAAAATCCCGTGAGCAAGGCTTTTTCTACGGACATCCCCAAAACCGTTTTTGGCGCGTTTTAGCGCGGGTATTTCAAACGGAGGTGCCCAATACTGTTGAGGAAAAGAAGGCATTTTTGTTAGAAAACAATGTGGCAGTTTGGGATGTGATTGCTTCTTGCAACATTAAGGGGAGTATGGACAATACCATTTGCAATGTGGTTCCCAATGATTTGATGCCGATTTTGAACGGTTCGGCTGTTGAAAAAATCTTTGTAAACGGAAAAACGGCAAAGAAATTGTATGACCAATATATTCTTCCAAAAACCAAAATGGAAGCATTTTTGTTACCTTCCACTTCGCCTGCAAATGCAGCGTGGGGTTTAGAGCGGTTGGCGGAAGCATGGAATATAATAGTAAAATAAAAAAGAGGCATTTCGTTTGAAATGCCTCTTTTATATATTTAGGTGGGACTTACTTTGATTTTTTCAAGGAACACCAAAATGTGGGCGCCAGCAGGGTGGATGAGTAGCAGCCTGAGATGATACCAATCATCATGGGCAATGCAAAATTCACAATGGATGTGAGTCCTTTTATTGCACCAAAGGTCAGCACCAATGCCAGTGCAACCAATGACATCAAGGAAGTGTTTGCTGTTCTGATCAAGGATTGACGGATGCTCTTGTTGATCAAATCAACATTGGAAATCTTGTTGCCGGACAACCGTTTGTTTTCACGGATGCGGTCAAAGATGACCAAGGTATCGTTGATGGAATAACCGAGAATGGTCAAAACCACAGCAATAAAACCATCATTGATGGGGATCTTGAATAAGACAAATACAAAGAAGACCATTGCAATGTCGTGGAACAGCGCGATCAATGCAGTGATGGCGGCGGTGAAGCCGGAAACAACAGAGAAACGGAAGCTTACATAGACAATAATGAAGAGCGCGGCAAAACCAATGGCAATGAGGCCGTTTCTCAAGAAACGGTTACCGATAGAAGCTTCCACGTTGGTGGTGGAACCTTGCTCGATCTTATTGTCGGTGTACTTAGACACAATAGCGTTATACAGCTTTTCCTGTTCCTCGGTAGTCAGGCTTTCGGTTCCTGCAAGAGAGATCACCAAAGAGGAATCGTTGTTTTGATAACCGGTAGCGTTTTGAACGGTGGAATCGCGGTTCAAAGTACTTTTGACTAACGCCTCAATTTGAGTTGCGTCGATTTCGCTTCCTGTGTAGCTGTAAGTAATCTTAGCACCGCCGCTGAAGGTAATATCCAGTTTTACACCGTTCACAAAAAGACCGATAATACCTGCTAAAAGCAAGGTGCAGGAGATGATGTAATAAATCTTTCTTTTACCGTAAAAATCAAACATATTACTCAACCTCCTTTTTGGTTTTATATCCGTAAAAACGGGGATTTGCAAGTGCATTATAGCAAGCCAAGGATTGGGTCATCAGACGACTGCAAAGAATGGATGCAAAGTTCAGAACAATACCGATCAGCAGGGTATATGCAAAGGAAAGCATGGCACCTGTGCCGAAGATCATCAACAAAACAGCAACTGCTGCTGTGGTCACGTTGCAGTCAAATACAGCACTTAATGCGCGGTTATAACCTGCAGCAATGGCACCCTTTAAGGTTTTGCCGGAATTGATTTCCTCTTTAATGCGCTCGGAAATAATAATGTTGGAGTCCACGCCCATACCGATGGAAAGAATGATACCTGCAATACCGGGGAGAGTCAAGGTTAATCCAAACAGATGGAAAGCAAGAAGCTGACCTGCAGTTTGGAGGAGCAGAGTGATGGAAGCGGAAACACCGGGCATACGGTAGTATGCACACATAAACAGAATGATAATGGCAAGAGCAATGGCACCCGCCAAAAGCATTACCTTCAAAGCGTGGGTACCCATCGTGGCACTCACAGAGGAATAGTTGGTGGTTTCCATTGCAAAGGGAAGGGCACCGGAATTAATCTTTGCGGCAAGCTCTCTGGATTCTTCTGCAGTGAAGGAACCGCTGATCATACCTTGGCCTTCTGTGATTTTAGTTTCAACCGTTGCAACGCTGATCAGTTTGCCGTCCATGGCGATGGCAATCATATCTCCAACATGGTCAGAGGTTACATCTCCAAAAATGTCGCCGCCTTCTTTATCAAACTCTAAACCAACAATGTATTCACCTTGTTGATAACCCGCTGTTGCTTTTGCGACTTTTGCGCCGTCCATAAAAGGCTCTTCCACAATGTAATAGCCAAGTACAACATTCTCGACAGTGTAAGGAACGGCGCCTTCATCATCCTTCTTTGCTTCTTCTACCAAAGAGAAGGTTAATTTGGCGGTTTCACCCAATTCGGCAATGGCGGCAACAGGGTCAAATTCGGTTTCCGTTGCTTGCCAAGGAAACTCTACCAAGATGCAATGGTTTTCTTTGTCCATTGTAACGGTACGGTCGAAAATATTGTTGCTGTCCAACCGCAGTTCAATTACTTCGCGTGCCGATTCCAACTGCTCATCGGTAGGAACAATCTTTTCATCAGCAGATTGGAATGTGGCGCTGACGCCGCCTTTAATGTCGATACCAAAACGCATATAGCTGCTCCGCTGGGTGTAAATACCGTAGGCGGTATAGGCAACCATGGCGAGGATAATGAGAGCGACAATAAAGAACGAAAGCTTTTGCCAGATGCTGGCTTTTCTCTGTCTCATAGAAACCTCCTTAAAGTCCAATGTATAAGATGGAAAATCTTACATTGGTATAAATAACATAAAGTCAATTATAAAGATGAAAGCGGAAAAAGTCAATCCTTTTTCCGCTTGTTCATAGATTTGTAATGATTGCAAACCGCCGTTAAAGGGCAGTTTTCGCAAAGGGGCTTGCGGGCATTGCAGGTAGCTCTTCCGTGGTGTACCAAATTATGGCAAAACTTGGTCTGATGTTCCGGCGGAATGGCGGCTTTTAACTGCCGTTCAACGATCTCCGGATTTTGAGAATTTGCCAAGCCCAAGCGATTAGAAAGGCGAATACAATGGGTATCTGCAATAATGGCGGGTTTTCCGTAAATATCGCCGCAGATCAGATTGGCGGTTTTGCGCCCGATGCCGGAGAGAGTGGTTAATTCTTCGATGGTGTCCGGGACTTTTCCGTTATACTTTTCTAATATAGTTTGACTCATTTCAATAATGCTTTTGGCTTTTCCGCGGTAGAAGCCGCAGGAGTGTACCATTTCGCAAAGTTCATCAAAATCTGCATTGGCAAAAGCTTCCAAAGTGGGATACTTTGCAAAAAGTGCGGGTGTAACTTTATTAACACGTTCATCGGTACATTGCGCCGATAGGCGTGTTGCGATCAAAAGCTCATAGGGATGTGTATAGTGCAGTGCACATTCGGCGGTGGGGTAGAGGCGATTGAGTTCTTCGATGATGAAGTTGATTTTTTCTTTTTTGGTCATTTTTGTTCCTTAATGCGCTTCCAATATTCTTCGGAAGCGGCTTCATTCTTATTGGTTCCGGCTTGATAATATTTTTTGCCTTTCAGGTCTTCGGGCATATAGTTCTGCTCCACATAATGATTGGGAAATGCATGGGGATAGAGATATCCTTTTCCGCGGTTCAGTTTTTCGGATCCTGCATAATGTGCATCCTGAAGATCCGAAGGAATTACCTGCCCTTTTCCGCCGCGCACATCCTCCAATGCACCGTCGATGGCACAGATGGCGGAATTGGATTTGGGAGCGGTTGCCAAAAGAATTACGGCTTCAGCCAAGGGGATCCGTGCCTCGGGCAAACCGAGTGCTTGTGCGCAATCAACGCAGGATTTCACAATGGAGATGGCTTGCGGATAAGCAAGCCCGATGTCCTCGGCGGCAATTACCATTAAACGGCGGCAGGGGGCAATTAAATTGCCGGCATCCAAGAGACGTGCTAAATAAACCAAAGCGGCATCGGGATCAGAGCCGCGAATGGATTTTTGAAATGCCGAGAGGATGTCATAATGGTAGTCGCCGTCTTTATCATAATGATTGCCGCTTCTTTGAGAGGCTTCTGCAATCAACTCTTCGGTGATCTCGGCGTGTTCACGGGTCAGCGCCATAGAAACGATTTCAAGGCAATTACAGCATTTGCGCACATCTCCGCCGCACCCGTAAGCAATGCGCTTAATGTTCTCTTCCGAGCAGGTGATGGGATACCCTCGCTGTTCTTCCAAGTAGCCGATGGAGCGCTTAATAAAGGGAATCATTTCTGCGGCGGAAACAGGCTTGAATTCAAACACCGTACAGCGACTCAAAATAGCATTGTATACGTAAAAATAGGGGTTTTCAGTGGTGGAAGCAATCAAGGTGATGCTTCCGTTTTCGATGAATTCAAGAAGGGTCTGCTGCTGTTTTTTGTTAAAATATTGAATCTCGTCTAAATATAAAAGACAACCGTTGGGAGCGGTAAAGGGATTAATATCGTTGATGATCTCTTTAATATCGCTGATGGAGGCGGTAGTTGCGTTTAATTTATAGAGTTTTCGGTCTGACTTTTCGGAAAGAATACGGGCAAGGGTGGTCTTGCCGACACCGCTGGGTCCGTAAAAAATCATATTGGGAATTTCACCTTTTTCTGCAATGGCGCGCAGAAGCTTGCCTTCGCCTAAAAGATGCTGCTGACCCACCATTTCTTCAATGGAATTCGGTCTTAAAATATCAGACAACGGACGCATAACCAAATTTCTCCTTAAATCGATATTAAAAATATTATACCAAAGAATATGAACGGTTTCAACCATGAAAGTTTGCAATTTTTTCATGCTTTTTTATAGACACAGAATGATATTTATGGTATAATACTACAGATTATATAATCACATTCCATTAAGTGGGAGGACTCTCTTTTGACCGAGCAAATCAGGCAACAATCGATCGCGTATATTCGATCGTTTATAGATGGTAAAAAACGCAAAGCGTGCGTTCGTACATATGGGTGCCAGCAGAATGTGGCAGACAGCGAGCGGATCAAAGGGATGCTTTCGGAAATGGGGTATTCTTTTACGGAAAATACCGAAGAAGCAGATTTGATCCTATTTAACACCTGTGCAGTTCGTGAGCACGCTGAAATGAAGGTATACGGAAATGTGGGCGCATTGAAATCTTTGAAAGCGGCCAATCCCGATATGCTTATTATTCTTTGCGGATGTATGATGCAGCAGGAAACGGTGCAAACTCAAATCCGTAATAAATATAAGCACGTGGACATTGTGTTTGGACCTTCCATGATTCCTTCTTTACCCCAGATGATGGCGCAGGTTTTGCAAAACCGCCAAAAGATTTTTACGCGGGAAGAAGTAACTGAAATTTCGGAGAATTTGCCGATATTACGCGATGATCTGCGTAAGGCATGGGTTTCTGTGATGTATGGTTGTAATAACTTCTGCACCTACTGTATCGTGCCCTACGTGCGCGGGCGGGAGAGAAGCCGTGCAAGTGCGGAAATTCTTCGTGAGATTAAAGATCTTGCCGCCAAAGGCTATCGCGATATCACTCTTTTGGGTCAAAATGTCAATTCGTACGGTAAGGATTTGGAGGAACGAATTGATTTTTCCGATCTGCTTGCAAAAATTGACGAAATTGAAGGAGATTTTTGGATTCGCTTTACCACCAGCCATCCGAAGGATTGCAGTAAAAAGCTTTTGGATACTATGGCGAACAGTAAAAAGATCTGCCATCAGTTGCAATTACCTTTTCAATCGGGGAGTAACCGTGTGTTGAAAGAGATGAATCGAAATTACACGGCAGAATCCTATTATGAATTGATCGAATATGCCCGAAAGGTAATGCCGGACGTGGTGATCACCAGCGATGTAATCGTGGGCTTTCCGGGAGAAACCGAAGAGGATTTTCAGGATACCCTTCGCTTGGTGGAAAAGGTGCAGTTTGATAATCTTTATACCTTCCTCTATTCCAAACGCACCGGAACTAAGGCGGCAACGTTTGAAAACCAAGTGGATGAGAATGTGAAAAAAGAGCGTTTTGACCGTCTTTTAGCAGTTCAGCATCCTGTTTGCTTGGCAAGAAACAAAGAAATGGAAGGAAAAACATACACGGTTTTTGTGGAATCGGTCAGTAAGAATAATCCCAATACGCTGACAGGGAAAACCGCCGGTGGAAAAACGGTGGATTTTGAAGGAAAAGCCGATCTGATCGGAACATTTTGCGATGTAATCATTACCAAAGCCAAGTCTTGGTCGTTGGATGGAAAAATAAAGGAGTAAAATAAAATGACTGAAATTATTGAAAAAGCAAAAGAATTGGGCGCTTTACTGCAAGCCAGTGAGCAGGTTCAACGCTATAATGCGGCAAAGGTCGCTTATGACGGAAATGAAGAACTGCAGAAATTAATTCAGGAGTTCAATCTTCAAAGAATGTCTATGATGAATCTTTCCTCTGCCGAGGAGCCTGATGAGGCGAGAATGGCAGAATTAGAAGAGCGGATCAAGGACATCTATACAAATATTATGCAAAATCCTGTATCTGCGGAACTGCAGGACGCTAAGCAGGCAGTGGAGGCTGTTCTTAATCAGGTGAACGGTGTGATTTCGTTTTACGTGACCGGCGAAGAGCCCAGTAGCTGTACCCACGATTGCTCTACCTGCGGCGGTTGTCACTGATAAGTTGATTTTTGGAGGGTATTAAATTGGCTAAGCTTTCTCCGATGATGGAGCAGTTTTTTGAAATCAAAAGCCGATATAAGGATTATATTCTGTTTTACCGAGTCGGCGATTTTTATGAGATGTTTTTCGATGATGCAATTGCCGCATCCCGCGAATTGCAACTTACGCTGACGGGGAAGGATTGCGGTCAGGAGGAGCGCGCACCCATGTGCGGTGTTCCTTTTCACAGTTATGAGAATTATGCGGCGAAATTGGTCGCAAAGGGCTATAAGGTGGCTATTTGCGAACAGGTGGAGGATCCCAAGGATGCCAAGGGGTTGGTGCGTCGCGATGTCATTAAAGTGATTACCCCCGGCACCGTCACCCAATCCAGTATGCTGGAAGAGGACAAAAACAATTATTTGGCTTGTATTTACGGTCAATGGGAAAGCATTGCTCTTGCTTTTGCGGATATTTCCACAGGCGATATTGAACTGACAGTTTTGAAAAATGCTTCTTCCAAAGAAGTGATCAATGAGCTGAGCCGCTTTTCTCCCAGCGAGATTTTGATCAGCGATCAAACCATTGATCGTAAGGAGATCTATACATATGCCAAAGAGCGGTTGGGTGCCTTGGTGACCTGCTTGGAGCCTTCTTATGAAACCGAAAAAGAGCAGGCGTTGTTGGATCATTTCCATACAGACAGTCTTCTTTCTTTGGGACTTTCGGGGGAGGAAGAAAGTACCTCTTGTTTGTTTTATCTTTTGACTTATATTTCCGAAACTCAAAAATGTGATATCAGTTATCTGGACAAGCTGAAGGTTTTCCGTACCGAACAGTATATGGAATTGGATGCGGCGACTCGCCGAAATCTGGAGTTGACCGAGTCCATTCGCCGTTCCGATAAAAAGGGAACTTTGTTTTATGTGTTGAATCAAACCAAAACCTCCGGCGGTTCCCGTTTGCTTCGTGCCTATTTGGAACGTCCTTTGGTGGATATTTTTGAGATTAATCGCCGTCTTACTGCAGTAGATGAATTGAAAAAAAGCCGAGTTCTGCGGGATGAACTGCGGGAAGCATTAAGCAAAACGTATGATATGGAACGCCTGATGACCCGCGTTATGCTTGGAACCTGTAATGCGCGGGACATCAATGCTTTAGGGCAAACCTTTGAACGGTTTCCTGCTATTAAAAAGTTGCTCTCCCAATGCACTGCTCCTTTGCTGCAGGCGATCGATTATGATTTGAGTGATATGGATGATCTTGCTGTATTGATCAGCAATGCGATTGCAGAAGATCCTCCCATTACCATACGCGAAGGCGGAATTATTAAAAAAGGCTATGATACGGAAGTGGATGAATGCCGCGCTATGACCGAGGATTCTCAACGCATTATGTGGGAATGGGAAGCCAAGGAACGGGAAGCGACCGGTATTAAGTCCTTGAAAATCAGTTATAACAAGGTTTTCGGTTATTATATTGAGGTCACCAAGCTTTATAATGATTTGGTACCCGACCGCTATATCCGTAAGCAAACGTTAGTGAATTGCGAACGGTATATTACCGAAGATCTTAAGGATTTGGAAACCAAGATCCTTTATGCCAATCAGCGGTGTCAAAATCGTGAATATGAACTGTTTTGCGATGTGCGCAACACGGTCGGAAAGCGATTGAAGGATATTCAGCGTGCCGCATCTGCTTTGGCGGCGCTGGATGTACTGTGCTCCTTTGCGCAAGTGGCACAGGAAAACAATTATGTAAACCCTGTTGTGGACGAAAGCGATGAGATCTCCATTAAAGACGGTAGACATCCTGTTGTGGAGCATGTAAATAAAAGCAATCTCTTTGTTCCCAATGATACTTTATTGAATCAGTCGGAGCAACGTCTTGCGTTGATCACTGGTCCCAATATGGCGGGTAAATCCACCTATATGCGTCAGGTGGCGGTTATCGTGTTGATGGCGCAAATCGGCTGTTTTGTGCCGGCTAAAAGCGCTCATATCGGCATTGTGGATAAGATTTTTACCCGCGTGGGTGCTTCCGATGACCTTTCATCCGGTCAATCTACCTTTATGGTGGAAATGACCGAGGTGGCAAATATTTTGGAGAATGCTACATCCTCATCGTTATTGATCTTTGATGAGATCGGTCGGGGTACTGCTACTTATGACGGAATGAGTATTGCTCGTGCGGTGATGGAGTATGTGAATAACCCTAAGAAGTTAGGCGCTAAAACGCTGTTTGCTACTCATTATCATGAGCTTTGTGCTTTGGGTGATCAAGGTACAGGGATCGTGAATTATAATATTGCCGTTAAAAAACGGGGCGATGATATTGTGTTTTTGCGTAAGATCGTTCCGGGCGGAGCCGACCGAAGCTATGGTATTGAGGTGGCTGCATTGGCAGGTGTACGCGGAGAAGTAGTGAAGCGTGCAAAAGAGATTTTGAAAGAAATTGATAACGGTTTACCCGTTGTGGAGCGAACTGCTCAACCTGTTGAAGAAGAGGAGCAGATCAGCTTGGGCTATATGGAGCAATGTGCGATCATCGAGAGATTGAAGAATATGGATGTCAGCACCTTGACTCCCATTGAAACAATGGGGATTTTGTATGAATTGACTCAGAAGGCAAAGGAGCTGTAAGCAGTATGTCAAAGATTCAGGTCTTGGATCGTGATATTGCCAATAAAATAGCTGCCGGTGAAGTGGTAGAGCGTCCCGGCAGTGTGATCAAAGAACTGGTGGAAAACTCCATTGATGCCGGCGCCACCCAAATTACCGTTGAAATTCAAAACGGTGGTGTTACCTATATGAGAGTTACCGATAATGGGTGTGGAATGAGCAGGGAAGATGCAAGAAACTGTTTTTTGCGCCATGCTACCAGTAAGATTCGGAATATTGCCGATCTTTATGCCATCGAAACATTGGGTTTTCGCGGCGAAGCGTTGGCGGCAATTTCTGCTGTTTCTTGCGTGGAATTGATCACGTCCGCTAATGGGGTTGGAACTCGCTTAATTTTAGAAGGTGGGAAGGAGACTCTTTGCGAAGAGGCGGGGGCTCCTGCCGGGACAACGATTATTGTGCGAGATCTGTTCTTCAATACACCTGCTCGGATGAAGTTTTTAAAATCAGATCGGAGCGAAAGCGGTTATATCGCGGCGCTGATGGAACGGCTTGCTTTTTCAAAGCCGGAAATCGCCTTCAAATTAATTAAAGATGGGAAGGTGGCGCTTGCTACCGATGGCGGCGGAAAACTTTCGGATGTGATTTATGCCGTTTTCGGAAAAGAAGTGGCAAAAGGTATGCTGAAGGCGGATGGGGAATTGCAGCAAATCCGTGTTTACGGATATGTAAGTGAGCCTACCGTTACCAAACCCAATCGCAACTTCCAGCTATGCTATATTAACGGACGATTGGTGCGGAGTCAAACGGTTTTTGCCGCCATCGATCAGGCTTATCGAAATGATTTGTTTCACGGCCGCCATCCGGTCTGTGTGATTAAAATCAATCTTCCGGCAGGGCTTGTGGATGTAAACGTGCATCCCAGCAAAATGGAAGTGAAGTTTTCTAATGAAAAGCTGGTTTTTGAGGCGGTATATTTTGCAATTAAAAATGCCTTGAACAAGCAAACCTTGAAAAAGGCGGCAGAGGAAGAGAAAAAAACATCTCCCGCGTCAAACATCCCAACCGTTCCGCCTGTGGTGAAGCCTTTTGAGAAAAAAGCCGATCCCTTTGGCGTTGTTACTGTCTTGGACCGTCCTGAAGTGATGGTAAAAGAAGAAATCAAGCCGCAAAAAGCAGAGCCTGTAATTGAAAAGACAAAAGAGACGGAAGAATATTTTGTCGATTTACCCAAAAAATCGCCCTTCTCTCTGAAAAGTAATAATACTTTACACTCAAATCCGATATTTCCAAAAAGTGAGGTGGCGCCTGAGATTTTGAAAGAAAAGGTCTCTGTGGCACCTATTGTTGAATCGCCTGCTGTTCAGGAGACCTTGGTGAAGGAGCCTGTGGTGCAAGTTGCTTTGACCGAGGAAAAGATGCCGATTTCCTATCGGTTTATCGGTGAGGCATTTAATGCGTATCTGTTGGTAGAGAGCGAGGATCAGTTATATTTAATTGATAAACACGCGGCACATGAGCGAATAATTTTTGAACGGTTGTTGAAAGAACAGCAGGAACACGCACCTGCCCATCAAACCTTGCTGGTTCCCGAGCGCATTCAATTATCCTATGAAGAATCCGCCTTTGCTTTAGATCGTAAGGAGGAATTCGGTCAATACGGATTTGAAATTGATGCCTTCGGCGAGCGCGAAGTAGTGCTTCGCAGCCGCCCTGTTTGCTTGACGGGAGAAACGGCATCAGAGGCTTTTTATGAAATTTTATCAGCATGGATGCAAGGCGGAAAGATCGACCGCACCGAACGAGAGAATCTTGCTTTGAAAACAGTTGCCTGCAAGGCGGCAATTAAAGCGGGAAATGTAAACGACGAAATGGAACTGAAAGCGCTGGCTGAGAAACTCATTCGTGAAGATGCTGTGCATCAATGCCCTCACGGTCGGCCGATTCTAATCTCATATTCCAAGAAAACTATTGAGAAAGCATTCAAAAGGATATAATTATGCAAAAGGTGATTGCGGTCATTGGACCGACTGCATCGGGAAAAACTGCGCTTTCCGTTGCTCTTGCTGAGATGTTTGGCGGCGAAATCGTTTCGGCGGATTCCATGCAGATCTATAAACAAATGAATATCGGTACCGCAAAGCCTTCAGTTGAGGAACGAAAGGGGATCCCTCATCATTTGATGGGTCATATTGATGTGGAGGAGACCTATAATGTTGCTTCCTATGTTAAGGATGCACAGAACGTTTTGTTTGAATTAAAAGAGCGAGGTGTTTTGCCTATCCTTTGCGGTGGAACAGGGCTGTATTTGGATCATTTATTGGAGAATACAGAGTTTTTCGATATTCCCGTGCGCGAGGATATTCGTGAAAAATATCAGAAAACGGCAAAAACGTTGGGAAATGATGCTCTTTTCGCATTATTGAAAGAACGTGACCCCGTGTTGGCAGAACACATTCATTCCAATGATACGAAGCGGATTATTCGAGGGTTGGAGGTTTATGAAAGTACAGGACGAAAACTTTCGGATTTTCAGGCAGATAGTATGCGGGAGAGTCCTTATGAGGTTTTGTATCTTGGGTTAAATTTCAAAAACCGTGATTTGCTTTATGATCGCATTAATCTTCGGGTGGATTTGATGATGGAGCAAGGTCTTTTGGATGAGGTTTTGGAACTGAAAGAGCGGTATTCTTTATCTGATACTGCACGGGCTGCCATTGGCTATAAAGAAATTTTGGACACTTTGGAAGCTGACGGAGAATTGAAAGATGCAATTGATCTGATCAAGCAAAAGAGCCGCAACTATGCTAAGCGGCAAATTTCCTGGTTTAAGAGGAATCAAAAGATTCATTGGCTTTATCGCGATGAATGCTCGGAAGAAGAGTTGCTTAATGAGGCTTGCCTATTGGCAGAGACATTTTTGAAAAGAGGAACTTTATGAAAAGCAGCAGTTTGACGTTTATAAAAATCATCATCGGTGCTCTCACGGCTTTCGCGGTGGTTTTTATTATTTATCAACTGTATAAGTACAATTTTGTATCCATAAAAACAGAAAGCGCAGTGATGGGTGAGATCGAGGAGACGGTGGATTCAATGGGGATCTTTTTCCGCGATGAAGACCCGCTGAGCAATAACGGATATAAATATCTGGATGTTGTTCGCGCAGAAGGAGAGCGTGTTCCCGCCGGCGGCACAGTAGCGCGGGTTTATGCTGATGAGCAATCTGCAAAGGTACGGAAAGAAATTCGAGACCTGGAAGAAAAGGTTGCTACCTATGAAGAGGTACTTGCCAACAGCGGTTCCTACCAAAGCGGAATCAATGCCATCGATCAGGCAATTTATTCAGATCTTCGCAATATTGCACTGAATGCACACCGCGGTAATTCTCCCGATGCTTTCGCCATTGGTGAGGATCTGTTGATTGAAATGATGAAAAAGAAGATCGCTTCGGGAGATCTTGTGAGTTATGATGCAACCTTGGGCGAACTGCGGAAAGAATTATCGGCGTTGAAGGCGTCTTCCGGTGCCAGTGTTAATACTATCAATACAAAGGAAAGCGGTCATTTTTCTCTTGGCACCGATGGCTTGGAGGAACAGCTGAATGGGGAATATTTGAAAAACCTATCGGTTGAAAACTTCGAAGAGGCGGCTTCTCTTTGCGAAAAGGTGCAAGATATGAGTAATCATATCGGAAAAGTTGTTTATAAGAATTCTTGGTCGGTTGCCATGCGGCTTCCTACAGATAAGGTAGAGCGTTTGGAAGTAAATGATACTGTCAGCATTCGCATTTCTTCTTTTGGAAAGGATCCTATTCGTTGTACCGTAACGGACATTCGTAAAAGCGGGGAAGAATGCGTATTGATTCTAAACTCTTCGATCATTGATGATAATATTTTGACTCTGCGCGCAGAAGAAATCAGCTTGATTTTACAGACTCATAACGGCATTCAGGTACGTCAAAGCGCATTGCGCAAGGTGGATGGTAAAGATGGCGTTTTTGTGAAGGTTGGACTGTTGCTTCGCTATAAAGAAGTGAGCATTTTATATAATAATGGCGACTATGCGATCGTGAAGTATGAAGCGGCCAATAATGCCGGATTGCGGATCTATGACCAAGTTGTCTATAAAGGCTCTAACCTTTACGACGGAAAGGCGGTCACTTAATGTTTCAGATGATCGAAAAGAACCTAAAACGGATTTTTGCCGACTTGGACGGTAGCAATACACAGTTGATCGCGGTGACCAAAACGCGCACAACAGAAGAAATCAACCACGCAATTCATTGCGGAGTGAAGCATATTGGCGAAAACCGTGTGCAGGAGTTGCTTGCCAAATATGATGAGATTGAAAAAGACGGTGTCACGATCCATTTGATAGGCCGTTTGCAAACCAATAAGGTGAAATATATCATCGATAAGGTGGATCTGATCCATTCTGTCGATTCATTGAAACTGGCAAATGAGATTTCAAAACGCGCCGAGCAAATCGGGAAAATACAAAATGTGTTGGTTGAGGTAAATATTGGCAATGAGGAATCAAAAGGCGGCATTTTACCGGATGAATTGGAAGACTTTCTGAAGTCGGCATCTGCTTATAAGAATATCAAAATTTGCGGACTGATGTGTATTCCGCCCATTGCGACGGAGAAACATCAAAATCGTGAACATTTTTTAAAAATGCAAGAATTGTTTGTTGACATAAGAGAGAAAAAGTTAGATAATATTTATATGGATATATTGTCTATGGGTATGTCCGATGATTATCAAGATGCAATTGATGCAAACAGCAGTTTTGTCAGAATCGGGCGCGGGATTTTTGGCGCCAGAAAATAATTGGAGGTAACGATTATGGGAAAATGGGATAAGATCAAGGCAGTGATTGGGATTCCCGATGATAATGATTTGGTCGGTGAGGAAGAAGTATTCGAAGAAACACCGATTAAAGCCAAAGAGGAATATGCTCCAAAAAAAGAATTGCCGCGCACTCCCGCTAAATCCCCTGCAGTAACTCCTTCCAGAGGGCAAGTCAATATGGTAATCATTAAATCCACTGATTACAGCGATGCAAAAACGGTTGCAGATCATATTTTGAGCAACCGTGCCGTTTTGCTTAATCTGGAAAACTGCAATAAGGATATGGCTCAGAGAATTTTGGATTTTCTCAGCGGTGTTGTTTATGCGCAGGGCGGAGACCTTCAGCGTGTTGCGCACAGTACTTATGCTGTCACTCCTCGCAATGTTGGGTTGCAAGGCGAATTGATGGGCGGAAGTGAAGAAGAGGAATTCTAATTGTTTGATTTTGTTATTTATTTAATTTCGCAGTTGATCAGTCTTTATGCGCTGATTATGTTGGTCTATTGTGTGCTGTCTTGGGTGATTCGAGATCCGTCCAATCGGTTTATGACCGTGTTGTCGATCATTGCCGAGCCGCCTTTGCACCCCATTAAGAAGTTTCTTTGGAGATTTGACTTCTTTCGACGGTCGCCTGTTGATTTTTCCCCTGTGATTCTATTCTTTTTACTGCGGTTATTGGTTTCTGCACTTGCGTATTTTGCAAGAATGATTTAATGAACGACTCGGGTTATTTTAATGCAAAAATCAACGATCTGATCCGTCGGTATGATAAAGGCGAGCAGATGGTGTTTTCTTCTTTTTTAACAATGGAAGAAGCTACCGATGCCGGGTCAATCTGTCGTAAAGCAGGGGTGCCGTATTTCCTCTATGGAGGTCATTCTGAAAGCGAGCGGAAAATGCTTGCGATCTCTGATCTGGACGAGGAAGATTTACTGCCTTGTTTTCCGTTTGTTTTGTTGGAGGCAATCGGCAGAGATCTTGCTTCGCTGACCCACCGTGATGTTTTGGGTGCTTTGATGTCCCTTGGAATTCGCCGTGAACTGCTTGGGGATATTATGGTTCAGAATGGAAAGGTATTCCTTTTTGCTACAGATCATATTAAAGAATATTTGATTCAAAATGTAGAATCAATCGGCAGACAGTCGGTGCAACTTATGGAAGTTTCTTCGGATTTTCAACTGCCGAAGCCTCGCTTTGAGGAACTTCGATTAACAGTGGCCTCCTTGCGCGCCGATGCGGTGGTGGGGAGCCTTTGCCATTGCTCCAGAGAACAGGCAAACCGTTTGATCGACGGTAAAAGTGTATTTATCAATCATAATTTATTGGAAAAGAAAACCAAGGAAGTCCGTGCAGGGGACCGTATCATTGTTCGCGGATCGGGGAAATGGATCGTTGATCAATGTGGAGATTTGACCAAAAAAGGTCGTTCGGTCTTGCTGTGCAGAAAATATATTTAGGAGGATGTTTTAGATGTTAAGCCCTGATGCAATCCAAAAGAAAGAATTTGAGCAAAGCGTGATCGGCGGGTACCGCCGCGATGAAGTGGACGACTTTTTGGATGAGTTGGAAGCGGATTATAAAAAACTGTATACCGAGAATATTGAATTGGTGGAAAAACTGAAGTCTTGCCTTGCGACCATTGAGGATTATAAAAAGGACGAGAACTTTTTGAAAACCGCCATTATCAATGCGCAAAAACTGAATGAAACTACCCTTCGTGAAATTGAATTGAAGGAAAAGGAGATGGAAATCTCTGCAAAAGAAAAAGCAACCGCCATCATTTCTGAGGCAGAGGAAAAGGCTGCTGAATTGCTGAAAAAAGCAGAAAAAGAATCTGCTGATGCCGTGCGCGTTGCTCAGGAAAAATGCCGCGCAGAGATCGATGCCGAGCAAAAGAAAGCGGATGCTGAAATTCGCCGTATTCATCAGGAAACAGCCGCAGAACAAGGAAAACTGGACTATCTGCGTACGCAGGTTGCTGAGTTTAAGAATACAATTATTGAATTATATAAGGGGCATTTGACCTCGATCTCCAAGCTGCCCGATTTCAAGGTTGAAGAGCCTGTTGCTGAACCGGTTGCAGAAGAGGTTGTTGAAGAAGCGGTGGCTCCTGTCGCTGAAAATGTTCCTGCAACCCCTGTGGCAGAGGAAGTGGTTGAAGAGACCGCACCTGTTGTTGAGGAAAAGGCAGAGCAGAAGGTCGAAAGCGGTAAAACGGTGGAGTTTAAGCTGGAGGAAAAGGAAGAAAAAGCTCCTGCGGTCAAACCCATTGAGGCCCGTCAACTGAAATTTGAGAACTTAAAGTTTGGAATTGACTATGATGTCAATCAAGATAAATAAGGAGAATCCTTTTTGAACAAATTAAAACGCTATTATTGGATCATTTTATCCGTTGGTTTGGTGATTTTTGATCAAATTACCAAGTATTTGGTGGTCCGTTTTCTTCCGATCAATGATTCCATAGTATTGATCCCCGATTTTTTCTCTCTGACTCATGTGCGAAACACCGGCGCAGCTTTTGGCTTGTTTGCCAATCAACGTTGGATCTTTTTGATTTTTACATCGGTCGTCTTGATTGCCGCTGTCACCCTTCTTTGTACAAAAAAGATCAAAAGTCATTGGGGAATTATCACACTCTCTATGATCATCGGCGGGGGAGTTGGGAATATGATCGACCGCATCTTTTTGGGTGAGGTTGTGGATTTCTTTGCCTTCAATTTTTGGGGATACGAGTTTGCTGTATTCAATGTAGCAGACATCTTTGTGTGTTGCGGGACGATTGCATTGGCGATCTATATTTTGGTGACTCACGATTTTGATTCTCCAAAGGCGCAGGAGGACTCCGAGAATGGAGCGAATTGAGTTAATTTCCGATCAAAATGAAATGCGGCTGGATGCTTTTTTAGCATCCAGCCTTTCTCAGTTTTCCCGTTCCAGAATTGAGTCCTTGATAAAAACAGAAAAGGTATTTGTGAACGGCAATATTGTTGCGAAAAGTTATCGGGTTCAGATTGGAGATCGGGTGGAGGTTGAGATTCCTCCATTGGAAGATGGCATTCCAAAACCTGTCGAAATGCCGCTGTCCATTGTGTATGAAGATGAGCATCTTTTGGTGATTGATAAGCCCAAAGGCTTGGTGGTTCACCCTGCAACATCCCATACCGATGATACCTTAGTGAATGGTCTTTTGGCTCATTGCGGGGATAGTCTTTCAGGAATTAACGGGGAGAAGAGACCCGGTGTTGTCCATCGCATTGATAAGGACACCAGCGGACTACTGGTGATTGCGAAAAATGACATTGCACATCGAGGGCTTTCGGAGCAATTTGAAAAGCATTCCATTGACCGTGTTTATCAAACGATCGTGGTGGGGAAAATGCCCGACGAGCAGGGAACAGTGGATGCCCCGATCGGCCGAAGTCAAAAGGATCGTAAAAAAATGGCGGTTGGTGCACGTAACACCAAGCGTGCGGTGACCCATTATGAAGTGATCCGTCAATACCGTGGCTTTGCGCACCTCGCCTGTCGTTTGGAAACAGGGCGTACCCACCAAATTCGTGTGCACTTGTCTTCCATCGGTCACTTTGTGTTGGGAGATCTTGTATATGGGCGAGAAGTGCCGAATTTTAAGGTGGATTTTGAGGGACAATGCCTCCATGCGGGAATTTTAGGGTTTGACCATCCCGTTACGGGCGAGCATCTGGTGTTTGAAAGTCCTTTGCCGAAATATTTTGAAAATGTATTGACAAAACTTGGAAGAATGGAGTAAAATATAAACACATTCAAAAACGGGGTGCTGAGTAGAACTCGGCTGAGAGAGCGAATAAATTCGCTTAACCCATGAACCTGATGCGGGTAATGCCGACGTAGGAAAGATAAGCGATTATTGCAGTTCTGCGTGGTTTACCGCTCAGAACTGTTTTTCTTTTATAGGAGGTAAAAAATGAAAAAAGAAAGAGTTCGGATGCTGGTAGAAAGTGCGATGTTATTGGCCCTTGCGGTGGTCTTGGAGCTGGTGAGTAAGATGTTTATTCCCGAGCAAACATTCGGTGGTCAGTTGACCATTGTTTGTATGCTTCCCGTGGTATTGATTTCTTATCGCTATGGAATGAAATGGGGATTCTTTTCCGCTTTTGTGTATGCGCTTTTGGAAATGGCCATTGGAATGAAAAATGTAACAGCTGCATTTCAACCTGACTATTTTGGGAAAGAAATCATGATCGTCAATGCCTTTATCATGATTATTTTGGATTATTTAATTGCTTATACTTGTTTGGGTTTCGGCGGTCTTTTTCGCAATAAAATTAAAAACGCAGGTGTTTCTTTGATGTGCGGCAGTATTGTTGCGCTCAGCTGTCGCTATATCGCTCATATTTTATCCGGTTACATACTGTTTTCGGCTTGGGCCGAGTCGTATTTTATGCAAGAAGGGTTTCCGTCTTGGGGAACTACCTTGGTGGAATCGGTCGGCCCGAATATGCTTGGTTTGCTGTATAGTATTGTTTACAATGGTATGTATATGGTTCCAGAAATCATTCTTACAGCGGTTGCTTCACTTTTAATTGCAAGAGTGCCTAAGATTGTGTCCAAAATGAACTGAGTTTGAAAAAAGAGATGGTTAAAAAATCATCTCTTTTTTTATTATTTTACTTTACAAACTATATTTAGATATATTATAATTAAATAAATATAATCTTCCTGAAGGGAGCGAGAAAAATGAGCGAAACAGCATATAAAAGAATTCTTTTAAAACTGAGCGGTGAGGCCCTTGCCGGCGAAGGCAAATCCGGAATTGACTTTGATTATGTATTGAAGATCGGTTCCTATATTAAGGAATGTGTTGAGAAGGGCGTTCAAATTGCCATCGTTGTTGGCGGAGGCAACTATTGGCGCGGCAGAAGCAACCAGCAGATGGACCGCACCCGTGCCGATTATATCGGTATGCTTGCTACCACCATGAATGCTTTGACCGTTCAAGACGCATTGATTCAAAACGGCATTGAGTGCCGCGTAATGAGTGCAATTGAAATGCGGCAGATTGCAGAACCTTTCATTCGCAATCGTGCCATTTCCCATTTGGAAAAGGGAAGAGTTGTGATTTTTGCAAGCGGCACCGGCAACCCGTTTTTCTCTACTGATACATGCGCCGCTTTGCGTGCAGCCGAAGTGATGGCAGATGTTATTTTTAAGGCAACCAATGTGGATGGTGTTTATACCGCCGATCCCAAGAAGGATCCCAATGCCAAGAAACTGCATCATATCCGTTATATGGATGTGTTGAAGGGTCAGCTGGGCGTGATGGACAGTGCAGCCGCTGCTCTTTGCAACGAAAACAATATCCCCATTTATGTTTTTGATATGTCTAATCCCGAGAATATTGTTCGTGCGGTGATGGGCGAAGATATCGGCACTATGATTGATAATAAAGGAGAATAAGAAAATGGCTAACTATGTTGAATTTGAAGACAAGATGAAAAAAACTTTGGTGTCCTTGGAGAAGGATTATGCCGGTTTGCGCGCAGGCCGTGCCAATCCTGCCGTGTTGGATCGTTTGCGTGTTGAGTACTATGGCACTCCCACTAAGATTAACGAAGTGGCTGCTGTCAGCGTTCCCGAGCCTCGTATGCTGATGATTCAGCCTTGGGATGCCAGTGTTCTGAAAGAGATCGAGAAGGCTATTTTGGCTTCGGATATCGGCATTAACCCCACTAATGACGGAAAGGTTATTCGTTTGACCTTCCCTCAGCCTACCGAAGAGCGTCGGCGTGAGCTGGCGAAAGACGCTAAAAAGTTTGGCGAAGAAGCAAAGGTGGCTGTTCGTAATGTTCGTCGTGATGCTTTGGATAAATTCAAGAAGCAGGAAAAGGCAAAGGAAATTACCGAGGACGAACTGAAGGGCATCGAAACGGATATCCAGAAGATGACCGACAAGTATATTGCCGAGATCGATAAGATGGTCGGCGAAAAAGAAAAGGAAATTATGGCTGTATAATTTACCGATCAGGAGCGATTAAACATTGAGTTGGTTTAAGAAGGAAACAATCAAACCGGATCCCAATTATTTGCCGGAGCATATCGGCATTATAATGGACGGAAACGGTCGATGGGCGCAGATGCGCGGATTGCCTCGCAGTGCAGGTCATGTGGCAGGTGCAAAGGTTTTTAAGACCATTGCCTACTATGCTCGAGATATCGGTGTGAAGAATCTGACGGTTTATGCTTTTTCCACTGAGAATTGGCAAAGACCGAAGGATGAAGTGGACGGTATTATGCGTGTGCTGGAGGAATTTATTGACGATGCGCTGAATACCTTTCAAAAAGAGAGGGTGCGTGTGCGATTCTTAGGGGATTGGTCGCCTTTCACGGGAGTTCTTCTGGAGAAGATGACAAAGATCGTGGAGGCTACCAAGGGTTTCAAGGGGCTGACTTTGAATATTGCCATGAACTATGGCGGTCAGCATGAGATTGTGCATGCTGCAAAGGAAGCTGCCCGCAGAGTTGCAAACGGGGAGATGAAAGTAGAGGATATAACACCGGAAACCTTCGGAAAAATGCTCTATTTTGAAGATTGTACCAATGTGGATCTTGTGATTCGTCCAAGTGGAGAATTGCGACTGTCCAACTTCCTTCTTTGGCAGTCTGCTTATGCGGAATTTTGGTATTCCGATATTTTGTGGCCCGATTTTAAGCCGGAACACTTGGATGAGGCCATTGTTGCATTTCAAAAGAGAAACAGGAGGTTTGGCGGAGTATGATTCAAAATTTTCTTCAACGACTGTGGACATCGTTTATTATTTTGGCGATTTTTGTCCTGCTCTTTTTGGTCTCCGGTTTTTCGCCTGCCTTTGAGCTCGCGGTTGCCGCGTTGATCTGCATCTGTGTTTATGAGGCGCTGACCTGCGCGGGGTGCGCTACTAAGAAGAAACTGCTGATTCCCAGTTTGATCTACGGAATGGCAGTGCCCCTTTCTATGTTGGTGCGAGAGTTTTTATACCCTGATCGCAGCCCCTATTACGGAGTGATCATCATTTCGTTTATCTATTTGATTTCGCTGTTTGTGATCTTAATGTCCAATTTTCACACAACGAAGTTCAGCGAAGCGACTGTCGCAATGTTTGTAACCTTTGTGATTACTTGCTTTTTGAGCAATATTATCTTTATCCGCCGTATTGATGACGGACACGGCTTTTTCTATATGGTGCTTTGCATTGTGTGCAGTGCTTGGTGTACGGATATATTTGCATATCTTACCGGTATCCTGCTTGGAAAGCATCGTCCGTTTCCCAATATCAGTCCTAAAAAATCGGTTGAAGGTTGTATCGGCGGTTCCATTTGCTCGGTGGGAATTTATTTCCTCTTTTGCTTTATTTACCAAAGAATTACAAATGTTGAGATCAATTGGCTGTATGTTTTGGTTTACAGCATTTGCGGTACCATCATTGCTCAAATTGGCGATCTCTCATTTTCTTATATCAAGCGTTCTTATGGAATTAAAGACTTTGGAAAAGTATTGCCGGGGCACGGTGGATTTTTGGATCGGCTTGACAGTTTGATCTTTATTGCGCCGATGTTTTATGCTTTGCTGAACACTCAAAGCTTTATTATTGGGTAAATCATATGAAAGTAATATCTGTTTTAGGCTCCACCGGTTCCATCGGCACGCAGACGTTGCAGGTCTGCCGTGACCTTGGGATCGGCGTTGCCGCTTTAAGTGCCGGAAAGAATATTGATCTCTTGGAAAAGCAGATTCGTGAGTTTAATGTTCCTTTGGCCGGCGTATACGATGTGAAGCAGGCGGAGATACTAAAATCTCGCTTGGCAGATTTTCCTTGCCGTGTATTGGCGGGGGAAGAGGGCAATATTGCGGTTGCTACTGCCGAAAATTCATCGATTGTTGTAACGGCAATGATGGGAATGATCGGATTGGTTCCCACTCTTGCCGCCATTGATGCGGGAAAAGATATCGCACTCGCCAATAAGGAGACGTTGGTTTGTGCGGGGCAAATCGTGATGCCTCGCGCCGCCGAAAAAGGTGTACGGATCTTGCCGGTTGACAGCGAACACAGCGCAATTTTTCAATGTTTACAGGGTGCCGGTGAGAATAAGATCAGAAAACTGCTGTTGACCGCCTCCGGCGGGCCGTTTTTTGGAAAGAAAAGGGAAGAACTGGAAGAGGTAACAGTAAAAGATGCGCTGAAGCATCCCAATTGGAGCATGGGCGCAAAAATAACCATTGACAGTGCCACTTTAATGAATAAAGGCTTGGAATGGATGGAAGCCAAATGGTTATTTGATGTTACCGACGAGCAAATCGAAGTGGTGGTTCATCGCGAGAGCATCATTCATTCTGCTGTTGAATTTGCCGATCATTCGGTGATTGCTCAGATGGGGGTGCCGTCGATGTATCTGCCGATCAAGTATGCATTGACTTATCCCAAACGGGTGGAGAGTGCAGATCTTTCGCTTTCTTTGATCGGTAAAACAATGCACTTTTTCGAAGCAGACGATCAAACTTTTTCTTGCTTGCGACTTGCTAAAGAAGCAAGCCGTGCCGGAGGGTTGCATCCAACGGTTTTGAATGGTGCAAATGAGCAAGCGGTTGCTCTTTTTTTGGAGGGGAAAATTCGATTTTTGCAAATTGCTCACTTGGTGGAGGAAGCACTTTCTCATACACCGAACGGGGATGCAAAAAACTTGGAACAAGTGCTTGCGGCGGATCAAGAAGCCCGTCGTCAGGTGAATTTTTCATATGAAAAGGGTAATTTTTAATGCAAGTTTTAATTAACATTGTTGTGACCGTGGCGGTTTTCGGTATTTTGATCTTATCCCATGAAGCCGGTCACTTTTTTACAGCACTATGGGCAGGAGTGAAGATTCACGAATTTTCCATTGGTATGGGTCCTGCACTTTTTAAGAAACAATGCAAGCATTGTCTTTTCAGCGTTCGCGCTTTTCCTATCGGCGGTTTTGTGCAGATGGAAGGGGAAGACGGTGAGAGTGAAGATGAAAATGCTTTTTCCCGCAAACCGAAATGGAAGCGCTTTTTGATTTTGGTGATGGGCGCAACCATGAATATTTTGATGGGCTTTGTATTGATTTGTTGTATTAATGCTACCATCTCTGCCTATCCCACCACGACTGTGGCACAGTTTAACGACGATGCGATTTCTTCTTCCTATGGATTGGAAGCGGGGGATCAGATCGTTTCTATTGATGGCTATCGTATTTTTAGCTATATGGATATTTCCTATGCTTTAACAAAGGATAGCAAGGCAGAGGACTTTGATATTGCCGTAAAGCGTGACGGGAAGAAGGTGCTCTTGGAAGATGTGAAGTTTCCCGAAGTAACCGTTGAAGATTACGGTACTTTTCACGATACGGATTTTAAGGTTTACGGGCAGAAACGTAATCCGTTTTCCGTGATCAAGTATTCTGCCGGATATACCCTCTCGGTTTCTCGCTCGATTTATTCCTTTGTAGGATCGATTTTTACTATGAAAGCCGATTACAGTCAGGTCAGCGGACCTGTGGGAACCGCAGAGGCGTTAGGGGAGAGTGCCACTTTGGGCTTATCCAGTCTTTTGTTGATGGTCGCTTTGATTTCAATTAATTTAGGGGTAATGAATTTACTCCCGTTCCCTGCATTGGATGGCGGACGAATTGTTTTGTTGGGACTGGAAGCCATTCGCAGAAAACCTTTAAATCCAAAAGTTGAAATGGCTTTAAACGGAGTCGGTCTTATCCTTTTGATGGGGTTAATGGTCGTTGTTACACTAAAAGATATTATTAATTTGTTTTAAGGAGTGAGTCTTTTGCCGAGACAGGTTCGGGTGGGAAATTGCATATTCGGAAACGGTCATATTTATGTTCAGTCCATGTTGAATACGCCGGCAGGAGACCATGATGCGGCGGTTGCTCAAGCGATTGTTTTGGAACAAGCAGGATGTGAGATCTTGCGTCTCAGCGTACCCAATCAAGCGTCTTTAGAAACGATTCGCCGTCTGAAAAAAGCCGTTAAAATGCCGATTGTGGCAGACATCCATTTTGATTATCGCTTGGCGATCGCATCGGTGGAAGCGGGGGCAGATAAAATTCGCATTAATCCGGGCAATATCGGTTCCGAGGAAAAGGTTCAGGCGGTGGTCGATGCCTGCAAGGCGAAAAATGTGCCTATTCGCATTGGTGTGAACGGTGGTTCTTTGGAAAAAGAATTGCTGAAAAAATACGGTTCTCCCACACCTGAAGCTATGGTGGAAAGTGCTATGCGCCATGTGCGCATTTTGGAACGGATGGATTTTCATAATATTGTGATTTCCATTAAGAGCTCAGATGTTAAAAAAATGATCACCGCCTACCGATTGCTTTCCAAAGTGGTTGATTATCCGCTGCACCTTGGCGTTACCGAAGCGGGAACCCGCGAGATGGGGCTTGTTAAGAATGCCATTGGTATCGGCAGTCTTTTGTGTGACGGAATCGGCGATACCATTCGGGTCTCGCTCACGTCCGATCCTGTGGAAGAAATCTATGCAGGATTTCGTATTTTAAAAGCGATGGATCTGGTAGAGGGTGCCTGTCAGTTGGTGTCTTGCCCTACCTGCGGAAGAACGGCGATCCCTGTGATCGAAATTGCCGAGAGGGTCGAGCGTGCACTGGAAAACAATCGCAGCGGCTTGAAGGTCGCGGTAATGGGCTGTGCCGTAAACGGCCCCGGAGAAGCGCGAGAAGCGGATGTTGGAATCGCGGGAGGAAATGGCGAAGGACTTATTTTCAAACACGGTAAGATCGTGAAAAAAGTGCCGGAGCATTTGCTCTTTGACGCGCTTATGAGCGAGATCGAAGAAATGTCAAAGGAAAAACAAAATGGGAAATAAAGAGTTACTGTCCTATTTCAGGCGCTGTGTCTTCTCGGAGGAAGAGCGGCAACTGTTTGCCTCTGCCTATGTGACCAAAGTAGAGGCAAATCAACAACATCGGTTATTAAAGGCACACACTGCGTATCCTGCGTATGTGCCTTTTTCCCATATTCTGAAGTTGGAAGCTGTTATTAAGGCTACTTATGAATTAAATACCGCTGAATTGATCGTCTCTTTTCCCAACGAGACCTTTAAGGTGGAGCATTGGGAGGACATTGTGCTTTGTGCCAAGCGCAAAAACGGCGGCGTTAACGGCTTTTTGAATGATTCCACCGTTTCGGTCGAAGGGAACCGCTTAACGGTCTTTTTGAAGTACGGCGGGTTGGATATGATCGAAGCAATGGGCGTAGAGCGTACCCTCAATGAGGTGTTAAGAGAGTGGTATGATCAACCCTATCAGCTGGAGTTTTCCGGTGCTGTGCAGGTGGATGAAACCAACCGTCAGGAAATTCCGGAGCCGGAATTTGAGGAAATGCTTCCTCCGCCCGAACCTGTTGCTCCGCCCAAAGAGCCTGCAAAAAGGGAGTGGCACCGCCCTGCCCCTGTGGTGGTGGAAATGCCACAGATTCCTTTTAAGCCTACCGACACCATTATTCACGGCGACCGAATCGGAAAGAATTTTTATTCTATGGAAAAGGTCAGCCAAGTGACCGGAACGGTTTCGGTAATGGGAAACATCTTTAAATGTGACTCGCGCACTACTTGGGATCAAAAGAATGTGCGCTTTTCGGTGTATGTTACAGACTATACCGGTTCGATCATTTTGAAGTTTTTGGTTCCTGCCGATAAAGCGGAAGAGCTCTCCGGTAAATTAAAGAACGGAAAAGCAATCGGTGCTACCGGTCAGGCAATGTACGACAAATACGAAGAAGATTTTGTTATCAATGCTAAGTGCATTTTTGAGGCAAAGTATTTTACCCGCCAAGACTTTGCGGAAGAAAAACGGGTCGAATTGCATTTGCATACCAATATGTCCTCTATGGATGCGGTGAACCCTATTGGGGATTATGTGCGCCGTGCCGCCGCTTGGGGTCATAAAGCCATTGCGATCACCGATCACGGAAATCTGCAGAATTATCCTGCTGCCGCGGCCGCCGCCGAGGAAACAGGGATTAAAATGATCTACGGCGTGGAAGGCTATTTGGTAGACGATACGGTAGAGGGCTTTGATCCCCAGCAAACCTACCGTCAGAAAAATACCCCCCGTTATCACATTGTTATTCTTGTTAAGAATAAGATTGGTCTGAAGCACTTATACGAGCTGATCACCTTGTCCAGCGTTGAACATTTCTATCGCAGACCGTTGATGTTCCGCTCGGAGATTCAGCGTCTGCGGGAGGGCTTGATTATCGGCAGTGCTTGTGAAGCAGGGGAACTGTTCCGTGCTGTTTTAAGAAAAGAGCCGGAAGATGTGTTGCTTCAAACAGCCGCTTTTTATGATTATTTGGAAGTGCAGCCTATTGGAAACAATGCGTATATGCTTCGGAACGGGACTGCTGCCAATGAAGAGGAACTGCAACAGTTTAATAAAGAAATTTTGCGCCTTGGCGAAAAACTGAATAAGCCGGTGGTCGCCACCTGCGACGTTCACTTTTTGGATCCTCGCGATGAAGTGTTCCGTCGCATTTTGATGGCGGGAAACGGTTTTGAGGATGCAGATCAGCAGGCACCTTTGTATTTCAGAACAACCGAAGAAATGCTGGCAGAATTTGAATGTCTGCCCTTTGAAAAAGCCCATGAGATCGTGGTGGAGAATCCCAACAAGATTGCGGATATGGTGGAAGAACTGATTCCCATTCCCGTTGGAATGCACGCTCCCAATATGGAAGGCGCTGAGGAAGAACTGCGTACCATCGCTTGGAAAACCGCGCACGAAACTTATGGCGAAAATCTGCCCAAGCTTGTGGAAGAACGATTGGAACGGGAATTGAATGCAATTATCAATAACGGGTTCTCTGTTATGTATATGATTGCACAAAAACTGGTGAAAAAGTCCAATGAAGCAGGCTATTCGGTTGGTTCCCGTGGTTCCGTTGGCTCTTCTTTTGCGGCCTCAATGGTGGGAATTTCCGAGGTGAATCCCTTGCCGCCTCATTATATTTGTCCTCACTGTAAACATAGCGAGTTCTTTGAGGACGGTTCGGTGGGGTCCGGCTTTGACTTACCCGATAAGGATTGCCCTGTTTGCGGCAAACCGATGAAAACCGACGGTCATGATATTCCTTTTGAGACCTTCCTTGGATTTAAGGGCGACAAGGTGCCTGATATTGACTTGAATTTCTCGGGTGAATATCAATCCACCGCTCATAAATACGTGGAAGAACTTTTCGGAGAAGGCTATGTGTTCAAAGCGGGTACTATCGGTACCTTGGCGGACAAAACCGCATACGGTTATGTAAAGAAGTATTTAGAGAGTAAGGGAACCAAGCTGAATAAAGCGGAGGAACAGCGCTTGGTGGACGGTTGTGTTGGCATTAAGCGCACCACCGGTCAGCATCCTGCGGGAATGGTTGTTATTCCGAAGGAATACAGCGTTTACGATTTCTGTCCCATTCAGCATCCTGCTGATGATCAAAACTCGGATATTTTGACCACCCACTTTGATTTCCATTCTTTGCACGATACTATTTTAAAACTTGATATTCT
>JAZQET010000039.1:0-10022 GCA_045539135.1 Eubacteriales bacterium
GGATTTTGCTATCAATGGGGAGAATTCTTGAGCAGTTTTTCAAAATGTGAATAAACGACAGGGACTGCATCCAGTTTTTGAATAAAAAACGAATTGATTTTATAGGGAATGGTACAGCGTGAATAAAAAAAGCTGGCGAGGGAGACTTTCAAATAGGTGGTGTGATCAATGGTATAAAAAGTTAAATTATACTTGATTGAGGCATTAAATTCGGTAAAGGTAATCGTGAGAGATTGATGGTCGAAGGAATAAAGAAGGGGATCTTTCGCATTAGGGACAAATAATTTAGCGATTGCTTCTTGAATATCGGTATGCAATAAATAGACATAATTTTTCATAAATGTGTCGGAGTTAGGCACACCTTTGCGTGCTTTTTTATCATCAAAAGCCGGCTTTAAGGAAAGATAAAGTACGATTGCTGCAAGGCATATAAAAGGGATAAAAACTGAAAGAAAATCACTCATCATTAAGTCCTCCTACTTTATTTTAGCATTTTAATGCAGAAAATGCAATAGAGGCTTTGCAGAGAGGGAGCGGAGCGCGGCGCAGGGGCTACCTTGACGAACTTTTTTGCCGAAGGCAAAAAAGTTCAAATCCCGAAGGGCACTCTCCGCCAATAGAAAAAGGGCATCCCGCGAGCGGGTGCCCTTTTCCTATTGGCGGAGGGTGTGGGATTCGAACCCACGTGGGTGTGAACCCAAACGGTTTTCAAGACCGCCTCGTTATGACCGCTTCGATAACCCTCCGAGTGTTCCATCATTATAAAATCTTTTTCAAAAACTGTCAAGGGGAGAAAAAAGAATTCTTTACTTCTTTCGGGGCATTTGTTATAATAGAGCCAAGATTTTGCGGGAGTGTTGGAAGATGGCGCAGGAAAAGAAACGAAACATCCAAAAAATAATATACTGGATTGCGGTATCTGTGGCGGGCGCGGTGTTTTTGGTGGCGGCGTTTATGATCGGCAAGTATTTTTACGATGCCAAGCAAAGTGCCGCTCAATTCGAAGAACTGGAAAACCTGGTGGTGCAGGCGCCTGCGGTGCAGGAAAATGCGGCACCCGCGGTGCTGACACCTGCGGAAAAATACGGGTCTCTTTATGCCCAGAACAATGATTTTGCGGGCTGGATCTCCATTGCAGACACCCGCATCAACTATCCTGTGATGCAAAATTTAGAGATCCCAAACTATTATCTGCGGCGGGGTTTCGATAAAAACTATGATTATTACGGCATTCCCTATGCCGCCGAGCATTGCAATCTTGCTACCTCTGATAATGTGGTGATCTACGGGCATCATATGAACAACGGCTCTATGTTTTCCGATCTCAACAAATACCTGAATCAAAGCTTTTATGCGGATCACGCCCTGATCCAATTTGACACCTTGAGCGAATACGGCACCTACCAGATCTTTTCGGTCTTTACCATCTCTGCTTATAATGAATTTGCCTATCATCTCTTTGCCGATGCGGCGGATCAGGCGGAATTTGATGTCTATGTAGGCGAGTGTCTCCGCCGCTCTTGGTACGACACAGGCGTGAAGCCGGTTTACGGGGACCGCTTACTGACCCTCTCCACCTGCGAATATTCCCAAGCCAACGGACGGTTGGTGGTAGTAGCCAAAAAAATTGCATAAGAATTTTTCTACAGAAGCCCTCGGATGTAAAGCACCCGAGGGCTTTCTTTTTCACCAATCTTTTTTGGCGGAATAGGATAGAGTGAGAAACCTCGGAAAGGGGAGCTTCGGATGAATTATACAGCGACCCTTGCGGATCTCCCTGTGGGGCAAGGGGCACGGGTCACCGCCCTTGCCACCCAAGGAAGCATCCGCAGGCGGCTGATCGATATCGGCTTAATTGAAAATACGCAGGTGGAATGCTTGGGGCGCAGTCCCGCAGGGGACCCTTCCGCCTATTTGATCCGCGGGGCGGTGATCGCTCTGCGTCAGGAAGACAGCAAAAGGGTTTTCATCGAACGGGAGGGAGCGGAATGAAGAAAAAAGAGGTGGTGGTTGCCATCGGGGGCAACCCCAATGTGGGAAAAAGCACCGTATTCAACGGGCTGACGGGGATGAATCAGCACACCGGCAACTGGACGGGTAAGACCGTGGCGGTGGCGAAAGGGGTTTGCGAGACCTCCCGCCATCGCTTCACGCTGGTGGATATTCCCGGTACTTATTCCTTGATGGCCCATTCCGCCGAGGAGGAGCAGGCACGGAATTTTCTCTGCTTTGAGCGCCCTGCTTTGACGGTGGCGGTCTGCGATGCCACCTGCTTGGAGCGGAACCTGAATTTAGTATTGCAGATGATGGAGCTTTGTCCGCGGGTACTGGTCTGCCTCAACCTGATGGATGAGGCAAAGCGCAAGGGGATGGCGGTAAACACCGCTCTTCTTGCAGAGCGGTTAGGGGTGCCGGTGGTGGAAACGGTGGCGCAGAAAAAGAAAAGCCTTTCTGCCCTTTGCGATGCCTTAGACGATCTGGCGGAAGGGGAGCCTCCGAAAAATCACTATCAGGTGCGGTATGATCCTGCCATCGAAAGTGCCGTTGCTTTATTGCAACCGGTCTTGGCGGATCGGTTGGAGACGACCGTCAACCTGCGGTGGCTTTCCTTACGGTTGCTGGAGCAGGAGGAAGGCTTGATCTGCGCGGTGGAGCACCGCTTGGGCAAAAAACTAACGGAGGATCAAGCCATTGCCTGCGCTTTGGAGACTGCCTACCGTCGCTTGGAAGAGGCGGGGCTTTCGGGAGAACGGTTGCGGGATCGCTTGGCAAGCGCGGCGGTGACCGCGGCGGAGGAGCTTTGCCGCGGCGTGGTCACCCTGCAGGAGAAAAAAGCGGATCGGGATCGGCGGCTGGATCGGTTTTTAACAGGGCGGTGGACCGCCTATCCGGTGATGATCGCCCTCTTGGCGGCGGTACTTTGGATCACGGTAAGCGGAGCCAATATTCCTTCCGCCCGCCTTTCGGAGCTCTTCTTTTGGTTGGAGGAGCGGGGCACCGCTCTTTTGGTGGAATGGAAGGCACCCTCTTGGCTGATCGGGAGCCTGATGCAAGGCGCCTTTCGGGTGCTGGGCTGGGTGGTTTCGGTGATGCTTCCGCCCATGGCCATCTTTTTCCCGCTCTTTACCTTGCTGGAGGATGCAGGGTATCTGCCCCGCATTGCTTATAATTTAGATAAACCCTTCCAAAAGTGCCGTGCCTGCGGCAAGCAGGCCCTTACCATGTGTATGGGGTTTGGGTGCAATGCGGTGGGGGTCACCGGTTGCCGCATCATTGATTCCCCGCGAGAGCGGTTGATCGCGGTGCTGACCAACGGCTTTGTGCCCTGCAACGGGCGGTTTCCCACCCTGATCGCTCTGATCACCATCTTCTTTGTTGGGGTCTCGGGCGGGCTTTGGCGGTCAGTGGGGTCGGCGCTGTTGCTCACAGGATTGATCCTGCTGGGCATCTTCGGCACCTTTCTTGCTTCCCGCCTGCTTTCCGCTACCCTCTTAAAAGGGGTGCCCTCCTCCTTTGTGTTGGAACTGCCGCCCTATCGCCGTCCGCAGGTCGCCAAGGTCTTGGTGCGCTCGGTGCTGGATCGCACCCTCTTTGTGTTGGGCAGGGCGGCGGCGGTGGCGGCGCCTGCAGGATTGCTTCTTTGGATCCTTGCCAATGTTTCGGTGGGGGAGATGAGCCTTCTTGCCCACGCCTCCGCCTTTTTGGATCCCTTGGGGCGGCTGTTGGGGATGGATGGGGTGATCCTGATAGGCTTTCTTTTGGGGTTGCCTGCCAATGAGATCGTGCTGCCCATTATTTTGATGATCTATTCGGCGGAAGGGGTTTTGCTTCCCATGGAGGATATGAGCGCCATCGGCGGCTTGCTTGCCGCCAACGGCTGGACTTGGAGCACCGCCCTTTGCGTGATGGTCTTTTCCCTCTTCCATTGGCCCTGCTCCACCACCTTGCTCACGGTAAAAAAAGAGACCCAAAGCTGGGGTTGGACGGCGGTGGCGGCGGTGTTGCCCACCCTGTTTGGAATGATTTTATGTTTTTTGATTGGGAGTATTTTATGAGAGATGCATTTTCTGCCGCCCGTTTCGGGCAAATTATGACCCGCCGCCCACAGGCGGTGGCACATTTGGTGGGCAGCCATGCCTATAAAGAGATTCGGGGCACCGTGTCCTTTTACGATACCCCTTTTGGTTGCTTGGTGGTGACGGAGGCCACAGGCTTGCCCCATCACGAAGGCACTTGTGAGACCCATTTTTTCGGATTTCATATCCATCTGGGGGCGCGGTGCGGAAGCAAAGCGGGGGAGGAACCCTTTGCCGAAAGCGGCACCCATTATAATCCCGACCAATGCCTGCACCCTCAACACGCAGGGGACCTTCCGCCGTTGACCGAAGAGAACGGGATGGCTTTTTCGGCGGTGCTGGCAGGGCAACTGACGGTGGCGGAGGTCTTGGGGAAAACGGTGGTTTTGCATACCGATCCCGATGATTTTCATACCCAGCCTGCAGGGGCATCAGGCACTAAAATGGCTTGCGGAATGATCCTGCCTTCTCGTTGACAGCGCACATTAAATATGTTAAAATATTATATATATCGTCCAAAAAGCGAGGAAAGTAACAATGGCAAAAGGAATGGAATCCTTAGATCAATTATATAAGATCGGCAGAGGCCCCTCCAGTTCCCACACCATGGGACCGGAGCGGGCTTGCAAGGTGTTTGCGGAGCAGTACCAAGAAGCAGAGGAGTTTCGGGTGGTGCTGTACGGTTCTTTGGCGAAGACCGGCAAGGGGCACGGGACCGACAGTGTCATCTGCCGCACCTTGGCGCCCAAGCCCTGCAAGGTGGAGTGGAATATGGAGCAGACCGATCTGCCCCATCCCAACACCATGGAGCTTTTTGCCTATGCCAAGGGCGAGGAATTGGGCCGTCAGCGGGTGTTCAGCGTGGGTGGCGGCCGCATCGCCTTTGAAGGGGATCGGGGCAAGGATGCACCGTTGGTTTACCCCCATCAGAGCTTTGAGGAGATCACCGCCTATTGCAAGGAGCATCGCTTGCGCCTTTGGCAGTATGTGGAGCGCATTGAAGGCTCCGCCATTTGGACCCATCTGCAGACTGTGTGGGCGGCAATGAAGGCCGCCGTGGAGCGAGGCTTGGCGGATGAGGGCACCCTGCCCGGTGGGCTGGAGGTGCAGAAAAAGGCGCAGTATCTTTATAATATGCAGCATATTGATGAATCGGCGGAGACCCGCGAAAATCGGGTGGTCTGCTCCTATGCCTTTGCGGTGAGCGAGCAGAATGCCTCCGGCGAGACCATTGTGACCGCCCCTACCTGCGGGGCATCGGGAGTGGTGCCTGCGGTGCTGTATTATCAGCAGCAAAAGCACGGTTTTTCCGATTTTGAGATCTGCAAGGCGTTGGCGGCAGGCGGTGTGATCGGCAATCTGATCAAGACCAATGCCTCCATCTCCGGCGCCGAGGCAGGCTGTCAGGCAGAGATCGGCACCGCCTGCGCCATGGCATCTGCCGCGCTGGGGGAACTGTTTGGTCTGCATCTGGACAAGATTGAGTATGCCGCAGAGATCGCCGTTGAGCACCATCTCGGTCTCACCTGCGACCCCATCGGCGGTTTGGTGCAGATCCCCTGCATTGAGCGGAATGCAGTGGCGGCTATGAGAGCCATCAATGCGGTCAATCTTGCCAGCTTTTTGAGCAGTACCCGTAAGATCTCGCTGGATAATGTGATCATTGCCATGCGCCGCACCGGCAGGGATATTCATGCCGCCTATCGGGAGACCTCCGAGGGCGGACTTGCCGCGTTGGGCATTGAATAAAATGGTTGCTTTTTAATATTTAAGGTGTTATAATATCAAAATAGCGTTAAGCTAAATATTTTAATGAAAATGTGGTGAAAAAGAAATGCAAGTTAAAGTAAACGGTCAGATAATCGAATTGGAAGCGGGCAAAACTGTTTTTGATGCAGCCTTTGCTCTGGATCCTGCTGTGGCACGCGAAGCACTCTGCTGCTTGGTGGGCGAGGAAGTGCGGGAATTGACTTATGTTCTCTCGGAAGGGGATGAGGTCACTACCCTGACTTTCGCAGATGAGCGGGCAAGAAAGGTCTTCTGGCACACCACATCCCATCTGCTGGCGCAGGCGGTGAAGCGCCTGTTCCCTGCGGCTAAATTGGCCATCGGCCCTGCCATCGACAGTGGCTTCTATTATGACTTTGAGGTAGAGAAGCCCTTCACCGCCGAGGATCTTGTGAAGATTCAGGCAGAGATGAAAAAGATCGTGAAGGAGCGCCTTCGTTTGGAGCGGTTTGAGCTTCCTGCAGAAGAGGCAAAGGACCTGATGAAGGACGAGCCTTATAAGCTGGAACTGATCGAGGAGCACGCAGGCAAGGGGGAGAACATCTCCTTCTACCGTCAGGGTGATTTTACCGACCTGTGCGCAGGTCCCCATCTCTTTGATGTGTCCAAGATCAAAGCCATCGCTCTTTTAAGCTCCACCGGTGCTTATTGGAGAGGCGATTCCAACCGTACCATGCTCCAAAGAATTTACGGTATTTCCTTCCTGAAGGCCGCCGAATTGGAAGAGCATCTGGCAAAATTGGAAGAGGCCCGCAAGCGGGATCATAATAAACTGGGCAGAGAGCTGGAATACTTTACCACCTCCGAGGTGATCGGTCAGGGTCTGCCCATCCTGTTGCCCAAGGGCGCAAAGGTCATTCAGACCCTCCAGCGCTGGGTAGAGGATGAAGAGGAAAAGCGGGGCTACCTGCTGACCAAGACCCCCTTGATGGCAAAGAGTGATCTTTATAAGATCTCCGGCCATTGGGATCATTATTTGGACGGTATGTTTGTGTTGGGCGATCCTGCGGATGAAACCAAGGAATGCTTTGCAATGCGCCCCATGACCTGCCCCTTCCAGTATCAGGTCTTTTTGAATCGGATGCGCTCTTATCGGGATCTGCCCATGAGATTGGGCGAGACCTCCACCCTGTTCCGCAATGAGGAAAGCGGTGAGATGCACGGTTTGATCCGTGTTCGTCAGTTCACCATCTCCGAGGGTCACTTGATCCTGCGTCCCGATCAGTTGGAAGAAGAGTTCAAGGGCTGTTTGGAACTGGCGAAATATTGCTTGGATACCGTTGGTATGCTGGAGGATTGCACCTTCCGCTTCTCTCAATGGGATCCCAATAATACAGAGAAATACATCGGCACCCCCGAGCAGTGGGATGAAGCCCAAGGTATTATGGGTAAGATCTTGGATGATCTGGGTGTGGAATATACCATCGGCATTGATGAAGCGGCATTCTACGGTCCCAAGTTGGATATTCAGTATCGGAATGTCTTTGGAAAAGAGGATACCATCGTAACCATTCAGGTGGATCAGCTTCTTGCCGAGCAGTTTGATATGTCTTATATCGATCAGAATGGGCAGAAGGTTCGTCCTTATATCATCCACCGTACTTCGTTGGGTTGCTATGAGCGTACGCTGGCTTATTTGATCGAGAAGTATGCAGGCGCTCTGCCCACTTGGATGGCACCCACCCAAGTGAAGGTGTTGCCCATCAGCGAAAAGACCTTGGATAAGGCGGCAGAGGTTTATGAGATGCTGCGCAAGGAAGGCTTGCGGGTAGAACTGGACGATCGCAATGAAAAGATCGGCTATAAGATCCGCGAAGCCCAACTGCAGAAGATCCCCTATATGGTCATTATCGGTGAAAAAGAAGCCGAGGCCGGCACCGTGTCGGTGCGCAGCCGCCATGACGGCGATTTGGGCAGTATGCCTGCCGCAGATTTTGTGGCATTGATCCAAGAAGTGATCCGCACCAAAGCAAAGAAGTAAAAAATAGCAAGAGACCGTTCTTTTTAGAACGGTCTCTTATTCGTTTTTAGGGCAAAAATAGCGGTGTAAATTTACACCGCTATAATTTTTGATCAGGTCAAAAACCAAGTATTTATGCCGCTTTCGGGGATTTTTGACGTTCGAGAAAGATCCTTTTAAGAATACAGCGTAAATTACACTTCATTCAGGTCGATGATGAAAAGAAGTGCGCCTCTTACCGTCGGCTCATAACTCAAGGTGGCGATCACATAGAGCTTTCCGTTGCTTTCATAGGCAACAGGGTAATGGCAAGCCCTCTCTTTTTTGATCGGGGTAGCTTTATGATGGAACAGGATCAGTTTTTTGTTGAATTTTGCGCTGTTTTTATCGGTGAAATAGATGGCCAGCTTGGAGCGATTGGCTTCATCGATATTGGCGACCAGATAGTTTCTGCCGTCGGAGAGGTTGCCTGCATACATTTTAGAATTCACATAGGGAATATCGTGGCTGTATGCTTGGCTCCAGCTCTCGCCCCAATCATCGGAGAAATAAACCAGCGGAATTTTTCTTCGATCGTTGCGGTTAAACATATATAAGCGACGGTCAACACCCATCACCGAGATCTCAGGGTGCCGCAGTTCTGTTCCGTCGGGCAGATTTCCGTTTTCGGCGATCTTTACCACGCGCCATTCTGCGTCGATCTTACCGCTGTCGGAGATGAGCACCGCAGGGGTATTGGGAAATCGATCCAATTCGCCCACTCTGCCGGGGAGCATCAGCTTGCCGTTGGGCAAGGCAACTACATTGGTGTTCAGCTTAAAGGGAATGGGGCGCGACCATAAAAACTCGAATTGCCCCGTTTCATTGTTCAGCTTATAAAGATCCAAGGAATGCATATGGTCGGGAGCCACCATTTGGTTCACAAAGAGATACAGTGTATCGTCGCAAATGCCGTAGACCGGCGGGCAGTAGAGGATCTTTTGGGATTGGTCTTCGCAGAGAATTTCCAAGGCACTCCATGTTTTTCCGCCGTCATAGGAGCGTTTTCCGCAAATGGGGGTGTATCCGATCAATTCACTTTTGGGGCAGTTGTACCATGAGGCATATAAAACGCCGTGATACTCGATGATGGCCGCTTCGTGCAAGAAGTTAAACTGCTTGTCCGGCTCGTGGACGGAAACGGTTTCAAAATCCACATTCAGGTCGGTCATTTCAGGGTCTATAAAACTTAAAAAAGGGAATTTTTCAGCAGAGAGAATATCATTAAACTCGTAAAAACCGTGCAGATGAACCTCCGCATATCGGCTTTTGAAAAGGGTCGGGGAAATGCCCACCGTTTTGGTAAAGACCTCCGTGAAATAACTAACATTGTTAAAACCGCAGGAAATGGCAATGTCTGCAATCTTTTCATCTCCCGCCAAAAGCTTTTTGATGGCAAATTCCAACCGCTTTTGGGTGCGCAGGGTGTTTACGGAAATGCCGTATTTGCTTTTGAATAAATGGCACATATAGTAATAGCTGATGTTCAGTTCTTTGGCGATTTCCTCCACGCTGATCTCGGCGGTCAGATGCTCGGTGATGTAGGAAACAACACTTTGAATCAGCTCGTTCTCCTTGTTTCGGGTATAGGCCTTGCCCGCTTTCACAATGTCAATAATGGAGGTAAGGATCTCGATATCGCACCCTTCCGCTTTATGAAAGGCGGCAATTTCAGCATCCAGCGCAGGAAGATCAATGTTGATCCGTTCCAGACAGTCTAATTGGAAATATTCAAAAACCGTCATAATAACATCGTCTTTTTCTGTGTTTTCAATTAAGTATTCGGCGATGGCACGGTTGCAACTTTTTTGATGGATCATAGCAAAACCTCCGTTTCGGTTTTATTGTATCAAAAGGGCGGTGGAAATGCTATAACAAAATTGCGGGATTTGACAAGCGGAGCCATTGCTTTGAAAATATTTACTTTTGTGCGATGTTGTGATATAATATCCGCATGCAGATATTATATGATGTCCGATTTTCTCGCCTGCGTGGCAGGCAACCGAAAATGATGGACGATTCTATCAAAACGCGTTGCGTTTATGATATAATATCCGCAAGCAGATATTATATGATGTCCGATTTTCTCGCCTGCGTGGCAGGCAACCGAAAATGATGGACGATTATATCAAAACGCGTTGCGTTTATGATATAATATC
>JAZQET010000040.1:0-44857 GCA_045539135.1 Eubacteriales bacterium
TGTAGACGCTTCTTTGGAAGATACTACCATGGAAGTTCTGCCTGCCAAAGTGTTTGGTAAAGGATTGGAAGTAATTTGCCGTCATAAGGCTGTTGGCAGTTTCTATCGTCGCTATAGTGATTACATTGAAGAGGGTGCTGATCTGCCCGCTTATGTGGAAATGACCTTTAAGAACGATGAAAAGGGCGATCCCTTGGTGACCAAAGACGGTTTGGTGGATTTGGGCGTTATGACTGCAGAGCAGTATGATGATATGAAAGAAATGACCCAAAAGATCACCCAGATCGTGGCTGACGATTTGAAGGAAAAGGGCTTGGTTCTTTACGATATTAAATTTGAGTTCGGTTATGATGCCGATGGAAAGGTTATGCTGATCGACGAAATTGCTTCCGGCAATATGCGTGTGTATAAAGACGGTCAGTATATCGATCCCATGACCCTCAGCGAACTGTTCTTTGCATAATTTAACAGGAGGAACTCATGGGAGGATTTTTTGGAATTACCTCAAAAAAAGAGTGCTTGTTGGATGTCTTTTTTGGAATCGATTATCACTCTCATTTAGGTACTCACAGAGCGGGGATTGCGGTCTATGATAAAGAGATCGGTCTTCAGCGGCAAATTCATGGAATTCAAAATGCTCCGTTTCGTACACGCTTCGAGCATGTGTTGGATGAGATGTGCGGCACCGCCGCCATTGGATGCATCAGCGATTTTGAACCTCAACCCTTGTTGATTCGCTCTAAATTGGGCACCTTTGCCATTTGTGTGGTAGGAAGAGTAAACAATTCCGATGCGTTGATCGAGCAGTATTTGGAGCGCGACGGTGGTCATTTTGATGCGATGACCGGCGGAAGAGTCAATTCAACCGAGTTGATCGCATCGCTGATCAGCCAAAAAAACAACTTTTTGGAAGGTTTGCGTTTTGTGCAGAATATTATTGATGGTTCGGCTAACATCTTGATTTTGAAAGATGACGGAAATTTAATTGCTGCACGGGATCGGTTGGGCCGTTTGCCGATACAGGTCGGCAAGGGAGAAGACGGATATTGCGTAACTTTTGAGTCTTATGTTGCCATGAAATTGGGCTTTGAGATCGAAAAGGAATTGGGGCCTGCAGAAATTGTGGAACTGTCTCCCGAGAAGATGACGGTCCTTTCGGAAGCCGGAACCCAAAAGAAGATCTGTTCGTTTCTTTGGAGTTATTACGGTTATCCCACTTCCGGCTATGAAGGGGTCAATGTGGAAACCATGCGCTATCAAAACGGCGCTTTAATGGCATCCAGCGATCAAGAAAAAGGGGTTGCTGAGGATTTAGATTATGTGTGCGGAATGCCGGATTCCGGGATTCCCCACGCAATCGGATATGCCAACCGTAGCGGAGTTCCGTATGCCCGTGCCTTTATCAAATACACTCCCACTTGGAACCGCAGTTTTACTCCTGTCCGTCAGGAGGATCGGGATCGGGTGGCAAAAATGAAGCAGATTCCTGTTCACGAATTGATTCGCGATAAAAAGCTTCTGTTTGTGGATGATTCAATCGTCCGCGGTACTCAGATTCGGGAAACGGTGGATTTTCTTTACGAGAACGGTGCAAAGGAAGTTCATATGCGTTCTGCTTGCCCGCCGATTATGTTTGGGTGTAAATATCATAATTTCTCTCGTTCCACCTCTGATATGGATCTTCTTGCAAGAAAGGTGATCCTTGAGCTGGAAGGCGAGGAAGGCTTCAATTATATTGAAGAGTATATTGACGATAAAACCGAACGGGGAAAGAAACTGCGCAAGGTTCTTTGTGAACGGTTTAATTTTGCGTCTTTGGAGTACCAATCTTTAGAAAATATTATTAAAGCAATCGGTCTTCCGGCATGTGACCTTTGTACCTATTGCTGGAACGGAAAGGAATAAATCATGAAGAATTCGAGATCCGAAAGTTATGCTGCGGCAGGTGTGGATATCACGGCGGGTTATAAAGCGGTAGAATTGATGAAGAGTCATATTGCCCGTACCAAAACGGCGGGTGCCGATCTTGATATCGGTGGCTTCGGCGGTTTGTTCGTGCCCAATCTTGCAGGAATGAAAAAGCCTGTGTTGGTGAGCGGTACCGATGGTGTCGGCACTAAACTGAAGATGGCCTTTTTGATGGATAAGCACGATACTGTCGGTATTGATTGCGTTGCAATGTGTGTAAACGATGTGATCTGCTGCGGTGCAAAGCCCCTCTTCTTTTTGGATTACATTGCTTGCGGAAAAAATGTGCCTGAAAGAATCGCCGAAATCGTGGCGGGCGTTGCCGAAGGCTGTGTGCAGAGCGGTGCCGCATTGATCGGCGGTGAGACCGCTGAAATGCCCGGCTTTTATCCGGTGGATGAATATGACCTTGCCGGCTTTGCTGTGGGCATTGTGGACGAAGAAAAGGTATTGGACAATAAGTCTATGAAGGCAGGGGATGTTGTGATCGCTCTGCCTTCCAGCGGCGTTCATTCCAATGGGTTTTCTTTGGTCCGTAAGGTGTTTGATGTGGAAAACGCAGACCTGAAGACCCCCGTTGCAGAACTGGGCGGCAAATCGGTAGGCGAAACACTTCTTACCCCGACTAAGATTTATGTGAAGCCCATGAACGCACTGTTTGAGCAGGTAAAGGTGAAGGGTGTTTCTCATATCACCGGCGGCGGTTTTTATGAGAATATTCCCAGAAGCATTCCCGACGGTCTCGGTGCTAAAATTGACAAGAGCGCTGTTCGCGTTCTGCCCATTTTTGAATTGATTGCAAAAGTCGGCAATATTCCCGAGCGGGATATGTTCAATACCTTTAATATGGGTGTTGGTATGAGCGTTGTGGTAGCTCCGGAAGATGCAGACCGTGCATTGGAGATCTTAAAAGCAAACGGGGAAGACGCTTATATTATCGGTTCGATTGTTGAGTCGGAAGACAAGATTATTTTAGAATAAGGAGCAGAATGCACCGTGAAGAAGGAACAAACAAGGATCGCTGTTCTGGTTTCAGGCGGCGGTACCAACTTGCAAGCGCTGATTGATGCGGAAAAAAGCGGAATCATTGAAAACGGGAAAATAGCCTTGGTTCTTTCGGGAAATCGCAACGCTTATGCATTGGAGCGAGCGAAGAACGCAGGAATTGCCACCGAGATCGTGGTCAAAAAAGAATGTGCCGATCAGGCGGAGTTTGAACAGAAAATGATTGCCGCTTTGGAAGAGTACTCCATTGAATTGATCGTGTTGGCGGGATTTATGAATATTTTGAGCGCCGATTTTACCGATCGCTATCCCGAACGCATTATCAATGTGCACCCTTCTTTGATCCCCTCTTTTTGCGGAGAAGGCTTTTACGGACTCCGTGTGCATGAGGCGGCACTGTCTTATGGCGTAAAGGTGACCGGTGCAACCGTTCATTTTGTGAATGAAATTCCTGATGGAGGTCGTATCATTGCTCAAAAAGCGGTGGCGATCCAAGCGGGAGATACCCCTGAAATCTTACAAAAACGAGTGATGGAAGAGGCGGAGTGGATCCTATTGCCTCAAGCAGTGGAAGAGGTTTCCGCCGCCATCAGAAAAGGAGAAGCAGTATGAATATCTATGAAATCAAAACCATGGGCGAGCGCATCGCGGGCAACAGTTATGTGGGGCGCGGTATTGTGATCGGAAAAACAGCTGATGGCAAGAAGGCGGCAACCGCCTATTTCATTATGGGCAGAAGCGAAAACAGCCGCAACCGTATTTTTACCGAGAAAGACGGCGCTGTTTTTACAGAGCCTTTTGATCCTTCCAAAGTAGAGGATCCTTCTCTGATTATTTATGCCGCATTGCGTCGGTATGAGAATAAGTTGATCGTGACCAACGGTGATCAGACTGATACTGTTTTCGAAGGGTTGAAGAACGGGAAATCCTTCGCCGAGGCGCTGACTACCCGTGAATTTGAGCCGGATCATCCCAATCTCACTCCTCGTATTAGCGGAATGCTGACCTTTGGTGAAAATGATTTCACCTATGAAATGAGCATTCTTAAGAGTGCAGATGCGGAAGGAACTGCTTGTAATCGCTATCACTTCGTGTATCCCGCTTTGAAAGGACTTGGTCATTTTATTCATACCTATGTATGCGACGGAAATCCCATTCCTACCTTCCAAGGGGAGCCTGAGCGCGTATTCATCCCCGATGATATTGACGCGTTCACCAAGGATATTTGGGAAAACTTGGATGCAGATAATAAAATCTCTCTCTATGTTACTTATACAGACCTTGCCAGCGGCGAAACCGATAGCCGTATGATCAATAAGAATTGCTGAAAGGGAATAAAACAATGAAAGAATTTGAACTGAAATATGGGTGCAACCCCAACCAAAAACCTTCCAAGATCTATATGAAAGACGGCAGTGAACTGCCGATCAAAATTCTTTGTGGGCGCCCCGGCTATATTAATTTCTTGGATGCCTTTAACTCTTGGCAGTTGGTAAAAGAGATTAAAGAGGCGCTGGGTATGCCTGCTGCAACCTCCTTTAAGCATGTGAGCCCCACTTCGGCTGCGGTTGGTACGGTGTTGCCTGAAAAACTGAAGAAAGCCTGCTTTGTGGATGATATTGAAGGGTTGGATGCTTCTCCTTTGGCTTGCGCTTACGCAAGAGCAAGAGGCACCGATCGGATGAGCTCCTTTGGTGATTGGATCGCCCTTTCCGATGTTTGCGATGTTACCACCGCAAAATTGATCAAGCGGGAGATCTCCGACGGTGTGATCGCTCCCGGTTATGAGCCCGAAGCTTAGGAGATTTTGAAGTCCAAGCGCAATGGAAATTATAACATTGTGGAGATCGATCCCAACTATGTGCCCGATCCCATTGAAACCAAGCAGGTTTACGGTATTACCTTTGAGCAGGGAAGAAACGAATTCAAAATCAATAATGAGCTGCTTGCCAATTTGGTGACCGAAAATAAAGAATTGCCCGATAGCGCTAAGCGTGATCTGATCATTGCACTGATCACCTTGAAGTATACCCAATCCAACTCTGTTTGCTATGCGGTAGACGGTCAGGCGATCGGTGTGGGTGCCGGTCAGCAATCCCGTATCCATTGCACCCGTCTTGCCGGTAATAAGGCGGATGTGTGGCACCTGCGTCAGCACGATAAGGTGCTGAATCTGCCCTTCAAAGAGATCATCAGCCGTCCCGATCGCGATAATGTTATTGATGGTTATATCAATAAGAATGAAGAGGATGTTTGCAAAGACGGTATTTGGCAAAAATACTTCACCGAGCAGCCTGCCCCCCTTACCAAAGAGGAGGCTGATGAATATTTGGCTTCTCTTTCCGGCGTGGCATTGGGTAGTGATGCATTCTTCCCCTTTGATGATAACATTGAGCGTGCTAAAAAGAGCGGTGTATCTTATATTGCTGAGCCCGGCGGCTCCATCCGCGATGATGTGGTTATTGAATGTTGCAACAAATATGGAATTGCAATGGCCTTTACCGGTATGCGCTTGTTCCATCATTGATTCTTAAGGAGTAAAAAGAACTATGAAATTATTGGTTGTGGGCGGCGGTGGCCGCGAGCATGCCATTATTAAGAAATTAAAAGAAAACCCCAATGTCACTGAAATTTTTGCTTGCCCCGGAAACGGCGGTATGGCAGAGGATGCCACTTTGGTGCCCATTGGCGCCAAGGAAATTGAAAAGATTGTTGCTTTTGCCAAAGAGCAATCCATTGATTATGCAGTGGTCGCACCCGATGATCCTTTGGTTCTCGGGTGTGTTGATGCATTAAACGAAGTGGGAATTCCTTGCTTTGGGCCCAAGGCCAATGCGGCCATTATTGAAGGAAGTAAAGTCTTTTCCAAAGATCTGATGAAAAAATACGGGATTCCCACTGCGGAATATGCGGTCTTTGAAGAGTGCGAAAAAGCACTTGCATATTTAGAAAATGCACCTATTCCAACGGTGATTAAAGCAGACGGTCTTGCTCTTGGAAAAGGAGTTATTATTGCGGAGACCCGTGAGGATGCCAAGGCGGCTGTTCGCTCCATGATGGAAGATCAGGTCTTCGGCAAAAGCGGAAGCCGCGTGGTTATTGAGGAATTCCTGACCGGTCCCGAAGTATCGGTTTTATCCTTTACAGACGGGGAAACCGTGGTGCCAATGGTTTCCTCAATGGATCATAAAAGAGCTTTGGATCACGATCAGGGTTTAAATACCGGCGGTATGGGTACAGTGGCACCCAATCCGTATTATACTGCGGATATTGCCGCGCAATGTATGGAGGAAATCTTCTTGCCTACCATTCGGGCAATGAAAGCAGAGGGGCGTCCCTTTAAGGGTTGCTTGTATTTTGGTTTGATGTTGACCCCCAAGGGACCGAAGGTAATAGAATACAATTGCCGTTTTGGCGACCCCGAGACCCAAGTGGTTCTTCCTTTGCTGGAAAGTGATCTGCTGACGGTTATGATGGCGACTACCAACGGTACTTTGGCAGAAACGGAAGTGAAATTCCGCGATGCCCACGCTTGCTGTGTGGTGATGGCATCGGAAGGCTATCCCGGAAAGTATGAAACCGGCTTTGAACTGACGATTGCTACCGATAATGTTTATGTAGCGGGTGCAAAGCTGGAGGACGGTGTGTTGAAAACTGCCGGCGGCAGAGTGCTTGGCGTTACCGCAGTGGCAGATACGCTGCAAAATGCAGTAGATGCCGCTTATGAAAAGGTGAAAAAGGTTCACTTCGGTAATGCTTTTTATCGCCGCGACATTGGTAAGCGTGCCCTTATGGCAGGAAAGGAATAAGTGAAATGGTATATCGTATTTATGTAGAAAAGAAGCCTGCACTTGCAAATGAGGCAAGAGACCTACGGCAGGAGGTTCGCCACATTCTGCAGATCAAATCCTTGGAAAAGGTTCGCGTGATCAACCGTTATGATGTGGAAAACATTGAGAAGGATCTATTTGATTATGCGGTGGGCACTGTGTTTTCCGAGCCACAGTTGGATATCACTTCTGATGCTTTGGATACGGAAGGTGCAGTTGTATTTGCGGTGGAGCCTCTGCCCGGTCAGTTTGATCAGCGCGCAGATTCTGCTGCTCAGTGTATTCAAATCATTTCGCAAGGGGAGCGCCCTACCGTTAAGACCGCTAAAGTATATTTACTTTACGGCGATCTGACCGCCGACGAGATCGCAACCATCAAAAAGAGCGTGATCAACCCTGTAGAATCCCGCGAAGCCTCCTTGGATATGCCCGTGACGTTGGCTGCCGAGTATGATATTCCCGAAACAGTAGAAACCCTTGAAGGATTTTTGAATTTGGATCGGGAAGGTCTGGAGAATTTTGTTAAGACCTATGGTTTGGCAATGGATTGTGATGATATTGCTTTTTGCCAATCTTATTTTCAAAAAGAGGGCAGAGATCCTACTATCACCGAGATCCGGATGATCGATACTTATTGGTCGGATCATTGCCGCCATACCACTTTCCTTACCACCATCGACAGTGTGACCTTTGAAGATGAACTGTTGCAAAAGGCCTATGAGGACTATGTGGCAACCCGCAAGGAGTTGGGGAGAACCAAGCCTATTAATTTGATGGATATTGGTACCCTTGCCGCTAAATACTTAAAGAAGATCGGCAAATTGGATAAACTGGATGAGTCTGAAGAGATCAATGCCTGCACCGTGAAGATCGAGGTGGAGGCAGATGGGAAGAAAGAGCCTTGGTTGCTCCTCTTCAAGAACGAGACCCATAACCATCCCACAGAGATCGAGCCTTTCGGCGGGGCCGCCACCTGCATCGGCGGTGCGATTCGGGATCCCTTATCCGGCAGATCCTATGTATACGGCGCTATGCGCGTGACCGGTGCGGCAGACCCCTTAAAGCCGGTCAAAGAAACCATGGAAGGAAAGCTTCCTCAAAGAAAAATCGTTACCACTGCCGCGGCGGGCTATTCCTCTTACGGAAACCAGATCGGTCTTGCTACCGGCATTGTGGATGAATTGTATCACGATGGCTATGCGGCCAAGAGAATGGAGATCGGCGCTGTGGTCGGTGCCGCTCCTGCCGAGAATGTACGTCGCGAATGTCCGGATCCCGGTGATGTTGTGATCTTGTTGGGCGGCAGAACGGGCAGAGACGGCTGCGGCGGTGCGACCGGTTCTTCTAAATCCCACACGCTTCAGTCTTTGGAGACCTGCGGTGCAGAAGTTCAGAAGGGAAATGCTCCCGAGGAACGGAAACTGCAACGTTTGTTCCGTAATAAAGAAGCTTGCCGAATGATCAAGCGGTGTAATGACTTTGGCGCAGGCGGTGTTTCTGTTGCTATCGGTGAGTTGGCAGACGGCTTGAAGATCGATTTGAATGCTGTTCCGAAAAAATACGATGGTTTGGATGGCACTGAACTTGCTATCAGTGAATCCCAAGAGCGTATGGCCGTTGTGGTGGAACCGCAGGATGCCGCACGCTTTATGGAACTTGCTGACAGCGAAAACTTGGAGGCAACGGTAGTTGCTACCGTGCAGGCAGATCCTCGGTTGGTAATGACCTGGAACGGCAATGTGATCGTTGATATCAGCCGTGAGTTCTTGAACTCTAACGGGGCTGAAAAGCATATTGATATTACTCCCGCCAAACCTGAGTGCTATAAAAAAGCGGTGGGGGAGAACTTTACCGAAGAAATGAAGACCTTGGCAGGCGACCTGAATGTTTGCTCCAAGCGCGGTCTTTCCGAGCGTTTTGACTCTACCATCGGTGCAGGCGGTGTGTTGATGCCCTTTGGCGGAAAACACCAGCAGACTCCTGTGCAGGCTATGGTACAGTTGATCTCGATGGAAGAAAAGCATACCGACGATTGTTCCTTGATGGCGTGGGGTTATAATCCCTATGTTACCGAGAAGAGTCCTTACCACGGCGCTTATTTGGCGGTGGTGGAATCGGTGGCAAAATTGATTGCAACCGGCGCAAAGTTTGAAGATGTATATTTAACCTTCCAAGAGTATTTTGAGCGCCCCGGCAAAGACGGAAAGCGTTGGGGAAAACCCTTGGCCGCTTTGCTTGGTGCCTTTGAAGCGCAAAAGGATTTGGGCATCGCCGCTATCGGCGGTAAAGACTCTATGAGCGGTACCTTTGAAAAGCTGGATGTTCCGCCCACCTTGGTTTCCTTTGCGGTAACCACCGGTAAGACCCGCGATATCACCCCCAACTACTTCAAAAAAGCGGGCAATAAGGTGGTCTTGATCGCTCCTGAATATAATGCAGACCATCTGCCTGATCCTGCTTCTTTGATGCAGGTGTTTGATACCGTTTATGCTCTGCTGCAAAGCGGAAAAGCGGTTACTGCTTATACCCCCGGTTATGGCGGTATTGCAGAGGCGGTTATGAAGATGTGCCTTGGTGAAGGCTATGGCTTTACCTTTGAAAAGGATCTTTCCATGGACACCCTCTTCGGCTATTGCTACGGCGGATTCCTTTTGGAAGTCACCGAGGATGTGGAGGGTACTTTGATCGGTACAGTTACCGAGGAGGCTACTTTTAAGAAGGGCAATGATGCTGTATCTTTGGCAGAGATCCAAAAAATCTATGAAGATAAATTGGAGAGCGTTTACAGCTGTAACATTACTCACGGCGAACAACCTATGGAGACCTTCTCTTATGAGGCAAAAGAACGCGTTGCTCCTGCCATTAAGGTTGCAAAGCCCAAGGTATTGATCCCTGTGTTCCCCGGTACCAACTGCGAATTTGATAGCGCCCGTGCTATGCGTGATGCAGGTGCGGATGCGCGGATCATGGTGATCAACAATCGCACTGCCGAGGGGATCTCCCGCAGTGTGGAGCAGTTTGCCGAAGAATTGAAGACCGCTCAGATGGTCTTTGTTCCCGGCGGATTCTCCGGCGGCGATGAGCCCGACGGTTCCGGTAAGTTTATTACTGCTTTCTTCCGCAACGGAGCGATCCGCGAAGGCGTGACCGATCTTTTGGATAACCGCGACGGTTTGATGCTGGGTATTTGCAACGGTTTCCAGGCGTTGATCAAGTTGGGTCTTGTGCCCTATGGTAAGATCATCGATACCGACGAAAACTGCCCCACCTTGACCTTTAATACCATTGCTCGCCACCAGTCCCGTATGGTGCGTACCCGCATTGCTTCCAATAAATCTCCTTGGTTGGCCGCAACCAATGTGGGTGATGTTTATACCGTGCCTATTTCCCACGGTGAGGGTCGTTTCCTTGCTGATGAAAAGCTGATCCGTCAGTTGGCGGAAAACGGTCAGATCGCCACTCAATATGTGGATTTTGACGGCAATGCTACCTCCGATGTTCTTTTCAATCCCAATGATTCCTGCTTCGCCATTGATGGTATTACCTCGCCGGATGGCAGAGTCTTTGGTAAGATGGGTCATTCCGAGCGTATCGGAAAGGATCTTTATAAGAATGTGATCGGGGAGTATGATATGCAAATGTTCCGCTCTGCGGTTCAATATTTCAAAAAGTAAGGAGCAATGAAAATGGCTTATTTAACTGATATTGAAATTGCGCAACAATGTAAAATGAAGCCTATTTCCGAAATCGCAAAGGTTGCTCATGTGGCTGAGGATTATCTGGAGTATTACGGAAAATATAAGGCGAAGATTGATCTTTCCCTTTTGAAGGATGAAAGCCGTAAAAACGGAAAGTTGATTTTGGTGACTGCCATTACCCCTACCCCTGCGGGTGAGGGTAAGACCACCACTACCATCGGTCTTGCAGACGGTTTGCGCCGCATTGGCAAGGATGTTACCGTGGCTCTTCGTGAGCCTTCCTTGGGACCTGTTTTCGGTATTAAGGGCGGTGCTGCCGGCGGTGGCTATGCGCAGGTGGTTCCCATGGAGGATATCAATCTTCATTTCACCGGTGATTTCCATGCAATCGGCGCGGCAAACAATTTGTTGGCGGCAATGTTGGATAACCATATTCAGCAGGGCAACGAGTTGGGAATTGATGTTAAAAAGATCACCTGGAAACGTTGCGTGGATATGAATGACCGTCAGCTTCGGAATGTGATCGACGGTCTTGGCGGCAGAATGCAGGGTGTTCCCCGTGAGGATGGCTTTGATATTACGGTTGCCAGCGAGATTATGGCAGTGCTTTGCTTGTCCAATGATATTCTCGATCTGAAAGAGCGTTTGGCACGGATCATCGTAGGCTATACTTATGACGATCAGCCCGTTACCTGCGGTCAGTTAAAGGCGCAGGGTGCAATGGCTGCTTTACTGAAGGATGCCTTGAAGCCTAATTTGGTTCAAACCTTGGAAGGCACTCCTGCTTTTGTTCACGGCGGTCCCTTTGCCAATATTGCCCATGGTTGTAACTCTGTGATTGCTACCAAAATGGCCATGAAGATGGGTGACTATGCGGTTACCGAAGCAGGCTTTGGTGCGGATCTCGGCGCCGAAAAGTTTTTGGATATTAAGTGCCGTATGGCAGGTCTTACTCCCGATGCGGTTGTAATGGTAGCCACTATTCGTGCTTTAAAGATGCACGGCGGTTTGGCGAAAACCGAACTTGCCAATGAGGATCTTGGTGCTTTGGAGCGTGGTGTTCCCAATTTGTTGCGCCATGTTTCCAATATTAAGAATGTTTATAAGTTGCCTTGCGTGGTGGCGGTCAACCGTTTTCCCACTGATACCGATGCAGAGATCAATTTCTTAATTGAGAAATGCAAGGAATTGGGTGTTAATGTGGTGCTGTCTACCGTATGGGCAGATGGCGGTAAGGGCGGCGAAGATCTTGCCCGTGAAGTGGTGCGTCTTTGCGAAGAGGAGCAAGGCGATTTTACCTTTAGCTATGAGGATGACACTACCATTGCCGAAAAGATTGAAGCCATTGTGAAGAAGGTCTATGGCGGTGAAGGGGTGAATATCCTGCCTGCTGTTCAAAAGCAGATCGACCGTTTGACCGAACTTGGTTTTGGCAATCTGCCTGTTTGTATGGCCAAGACTCAATACAGCTTTTCCGATGATCCTACCAAATTGGGTGCGCCTGAAGGCTTTACCGTAACGGTACGTAATGTGAAGATTTCGGCGGGTGCAGGCTTTATTGTAGCACTGACCGGTGAAATTATGACCATGCCCGGTCTGCCTAAGCGGCCTGCTGCTGAGCGGATCGATGTGGATGAAAACGGTGTGATCACCGGCTTATTCTAAATTAAAAATAGCGGAAACTTCAAGTTTCCGCTATTTTTTTATAGTTCATATGGGATGGGGCGGGAGATTTCAATACTATTTGGTGTTACCCAACAATCCATCACAAGGATTTGAACCCCTGCATCTTGCGCTTCTTTTAGTGCTTCGGCAAAGGCGGGGTGCGTTTCGCGATTGGGGCGAAAGAGGTGAACTTCTTTCATTTGTACAACAAAGAGGATATACGCATCGAACCCCTCGTTTTTGCAGAAAATCAGTTCGTTTATGTGCTTAACGCCCCGTTGGGTCGGTGCATCCGGAAAGAGAGCAACACCGTCTTTTTCTAAAGTGACCCCTTTGACTTCCATAAAAGCTTTGCGGTCACCGTCTTCAATAAATAAATCGAAACGGGAATTGCGGTAGCGAACCTCGCGGCGAATATGGGCATCTTTTGAAAAGAGATGCCCTTTTTTTAGCCATTCTTCTGCAACATCATTGGGAATTTGAGAGTCCATATTTACCATAAGAGGTGGTTTTTGTGCTCGGATCTTTTCCACACCGATCAGATCATATTTTGTTTTTCGGGCGGGGTTTTCTGCCACCGAAAGGTAAACGGTACATCCTTTTTGCAAAAGCTCTTTGCACCGACCTGTGTTTTTGACGTGGACGGTTTCTTCTTTCCCATTGATCTCTACGGTTGCAATAAAGCGATTGGGGCGGCTGATAAAATGCCCGCTGATAATATGATCATACTTCATTGGTTTGAAGATTTAAGAGCATTTGCTCGGTTTTGATTTTTTCTTTGGCGGAGATATCGTCCATAATTTGTCTTAAGAATTTATCAATATCTTTTCCTTCCCGGTAATCGGCGGGAGCAAAGAAGTTGATGCGTCCATCGTTGTAAAGTTGATGAACGCGCCGAGTATTTCCTTTTTGAGGGTCGTAAACGCCTATAGAGTATCCACCACGGCTTTTTACCAGCCGCATGCAGGGAATATCGGTGGCACTGTCTCCGATGTACACAATATTTCCGTAAGGAATATGAAGCTCTTCTTCAGGCATAATGTCGTTTACCCGTTCATCGTGTTCTTCAAAAAAGCCTTTGGCAATGCGAAAGATGAATTGGGTCTTATTCGTGTAGTTGACTGCTTGGGCAGGCCAAATGGCCGTACCATCGGGGGAATATAGGTATGCAGAAGCGTAAATGCGTTTAAAGTATTTGGCAATGGAACTTCCTTCAATCGTTTCCTTTAAGCCGGAAGAGATGATATAATGCTCCAATTCAATGCCCTTTTCGGCGGCAATGCGGTTCATACGCTCAAACCATTCGTTTACCCCTTGATATAAGGGCACTTGCGCGCCTACTTCCCGAAAATACTCTTTGCGGATAGAGCGTCCTTTGAACTGAGAATAGCGGATTAATTGCTGCATCCACGCAAGATTTTTATCCATCAGGTTTTCTTGCGCCAAACGGTCGGATTCTTCCCAAAAAGTTTCATTATCCACACCGAAAGAGGGAATCAGGGTGAAGGTTTGCATATCATCGGGGGAGAGTGTCTTATCAAAATCATAGCAGATCGCCATTCGTACCGTGCGATTGCGGATTTCTTGCTGGGTCATTGTGAATACCTCACTTTTTAGTTGATTTGTTGGGTCAGTTTGCGGATCAGCGCCTCACAGCCTTCTTTGATATCCGCATATGTGGCGTCAAAGTTGCCGGTGTACCAAGGATCTGCAATGTCGCGGGACGGAGAGGAAAAATCCAATAAGAGACAAAGCTTGTTTTTCGGGTCACTGCCGTAAAACCGCTTCATATTGATCAGGTTATAACGATCCATTCCGATCAGCAGATCATAATAACGGTAGTCCTCTTGGGTGATCTGCCGCGCTTTGCGGGGCGTGAAGGGAATGCCCATCTCTCGCAGTTTGGCTTTGGTGCCGTAGTGGGTATCGTGACCCAGTTCTTCGCGGCTGGTGCCTGCAGAGGCGATCTCCCAATCCAAGCCTTGGTCAGCGGCCATTTTTTTCAAAACAAACTCTGCCATCGTGGAACGGCAGATATTGCCGTGGCAGACCATTAAAATTCGTTTCATGGAATTCTCCTTAAGGGTTTATATTTTCATTTTAACATAAAATTCAGAAAATTACCATCCCGTTTTTGCATATTGATGGAGGTAAAGTCATATATAAGCAAAGGAGGGATGGACATGAAGAAGATAATGGTTTTAATCTGCGTTTTAATGGTTTTCCTTACAGGGTGTAAGTCAACGAAACAACCCCCGACCGTGCAGGAAGATTTTTATGATACTGCAGGGGAGAAGACGGTGGTCTACCACGGGGAGCATACCTTTCCGCTCTCGTTTACCGTTGACGGAAAACAGCAGATCGCAAACGGTACTTATTGGTATTATGAACTTGAAAAAGACTATTCTCGCACTTGGGAAGACAAATTTTATACCTATGACACCAAAAGACTGGAATTAAACGGGAACCGAAGCTATACCAATCTTGGTAAGAAACAGTGCTATGCCACCAATGGGGATTGGCCGCTGTTTTTGAATCCGGTTCACACCGAGTATACCGCTTCCAATCAAGAAAAAGTGGATCCGATTTTAAGGAACTTGACCGAACAACAGTTAAAGCATAATAACATAGAGGCAACATCGGTGGTTACTGATGTATGGGCTTGCGATTTAGATGGCGACGGAACTTTGGAAACTCTTTTTAAAGCCTGTAACTGTGCAGATGTAAAAGAAGAGACTGCAGTTAAATATTGTTTTTTAGCCTATTCAAAAGAAGATACTTGTCAGGTGATTTACGGCTCTTTCCGCCCTGAAGGCGGAGCAACCCCCGAGACATTGAAACCGTTGGTTTGCGATTTGGAAGGGGACGGAAATCGTGAGATCATTGTGTATCAGCAAGGGGATTATAAAAGCTTTGGTGTATACGGTTATCAAGACGGCAATGTTTCTAAAAAATATGAGATTTTGTTTTGAGGTGTGCATTTTGCACACCTTTTCCTTTTGGTTGAAATTTCAGAGAGAATATGTTATTCTATTATCAGAAATAATCGATGGAGGAGTAAAAGTGAAAAAAGCGGAACTGAATCAAAAATTCAATGCGTTTTATGAGCGCACATACCGCAGCGCAATGGTTTATTGCCTGGCTAAAACAGGCGATTTTCTTAATTGTGAAGATCTTTTGACCGATGCATATCTTGCGGTATATAAAAAGTTCATTAAATCCTCCAAGGAGCCACTGAAGGACCCGGAGCGGGTTTTGTCGTCTGTGCTGAAAAGCAGTGTGGCAAAGTATTGGGAGAAGCATCGAAAGGATTTGAAGCTTTCGGTGCCCGAAGAAAAACGAACGGATTATGAAACCCTCTTACAGACCGAGTTGGAGTTGACAGAAGAGCAGGTTGTGCGAAAGATGCTCCAAGAGGACATTGTGGAGTTCGTGTCTACGCAGCCTGTTCCCATGCGGCGCGCTTTTGCACTTTGTTTTTATTTAGACAGAAGCATCGAAGAGACAGCGGCGGAACTGAAGGTTTCAACAAGTGAAGTGTGCCGCTATCTTTACGGGCTGCTGCAAGAGATTCGAGAGAATTTCTTGGAAGAGTTTGAAGGATAAATGAGGGAGGAAGAACAATGAAATTAAACGACTTATTGCAGTTTAATCAAGAAAAAGTACTCCCCGATATAAAACGGGTCAGAAAACAGATCACCAAAAAAAGATCGGCAAAAACAAGGATTATCGCCTTGATTTCCTCTTTATGCGCGGTTGCATTGATCGCAACAGGTGGTATTTTGATGTTGAAAAATACAACAGAGCCGCCTGCCGTGGTATTGTCCGATGCCGTGAATGTAATTGAAAGTATCGAGCCAATTCGCACTGCCGCAACCGGAATGCAGGTAGGGTCTGATTTGAAGGTGACGACCTCTCAAAATGTTCCACCCGCAGAATTGAAGGCACGCATTGAGATTGCTCCGTCGATGGAGTATTCCGTTAAGAAAACGGGGCCCCAAACCTATGAATTGCGCTTTGAGAAGGACTTTGAGCCCAATACTTTATATACGGTTGGCGCTGTATATGGGGGTTCCACGGTCTATCGGTGGGCTTTTCAAACAGAATCAGTGTTCTCGATCACCAATGCCATGCCGAAGAATCAAAGCGGTGTTTCGTTGGATTCTGCCGTGGAGGTTACTTTTTCTCATGCAGATGTGAAAGGCTTTGAAGAGGCCTTTTCCATCTCTCCACAAGTGGAAGGTACTTTTGAACACTATGGAAGAACGTGGGCTTTTGTGCCGAACAAGCCCTTTGAAGAAAAATCACTCTATACGGTGACTATCGATAAATCGGTTGCAGGTCCCAACGGCACTGTTTTGGAGGAGGATTATTCGTTTTCCTTCACCACGGCGGCGGTGGATTCTTATGCGTATCTGCTGTATCAGCAAAACGAATGCGCAGACACCTGCTTGGTTGATGAAATTCCAACGGCTGCGATCGTCTATAATAACATCGATGTTTCTTCTGCCTCCGTGCAGGTTTATTCGTTGGCGGATGCGGAAGCATACGCGAATGCCTATGCGGCCTATGCACGCAACGGCGTGGTTTCTCAAGAGATTATGGCGCTTGCAAAGGAACCTCACCAAAAGTTTCAAACGACGCCCGTAACGGTGGAAAACCTGAATGGGATTTATGATCATGTGGCATTTATTAATTATCCGGAATCCTTACCAAAAGGATATTATTTTGCCGAGATTTCTTTGGGCAATAAAAAGCTTTATCAGCTGTTGCAGAGTACCACCTATGCGGTTTATACCATTACCACCAACGGGGATTATACCGTATGGGTACACGATGCCATGGAAGGAGAAGCGGCGGCAAATCTTCCGGTTTCTCTGGAAGGATTTAAGGAACGCACCACAGATAAAAAAGGAATTGCTTCTTTTTCCGGCTGTGATACCGAGGCGGAATACCGCCTTTTAACGGTTGGAGAAGAAATGCCCTATGTTGCTTTTCTCAATGGTGCCAATGCGGATGCACAGATCCTTCAGCAGAATAATTATTTCTCCTATCTTTCAACCAACAGTCGTTTGTATCGGAATGAAGACACGGTTGGGGTCTTCGGCGTTATTCTTCCGCGTAAAGAACAGGTAAAGGTGCCGAAAACCGTTTCTCTGAAATGGGATTTCTCCAATGAAGTGCATACGGTGGAGGTAGAGCAAAACGGCACATTTACTGTAAAACTGCCTCTGGGAAATACAGCCCTGACGGGAGGTACCATTCAACTGTTGGTGGATGAAACCGTTTTGTGCGAAACCTATATTCAAATTGCTGACTATGAATCGCCGAAATATTATGTAAACCTAACGACGGATCGTATGATCTATGAAGTAGGTGAAACAGTTCAATATATGGCGCAGGTCACTTATATGGACGGGACTCCTGCGCCGAATGTGTCCCTTTCCTTTGCCGATGGCAGTGTGGGTTTGACAGATGAAAATGGATATTACATTGGAACGGCAGGGGCAGAAGGTTATGTAAACAATAGTTTTACGAATGCATTTACTCCTCAGTATCATACCCTCTATTGTGAAGTGAAGGATGGAACGGATGCTTATTACAGTGATGATGCCGCTTACTTGGTTTTACCTGCTCCTTATCTTTTGAGCGGATCGTATCAAGAAGGTACGGTCACTGTTGAGGCAAATGAAATTTCCTATGCCAAGGCAGATCAATTGGATCCCGATTATCTTTATGGAAGCGAAGCCCTTGGTTTATTGCGGGGAAGCGGTGCCGATTTGAAGATGGCAGGAGAGCTTCATAGCATTCGTTATGAAAAAGAACCCAACGGTTCCACCTATGATCCCATCAATAAAAAGGTTCAATATTCTTGGCGGTATACCGAGATTGATGAGCTTGTGCGCACCTTTGATCTTTCGGTTGAGGGTGGCATCGGCATGGTGACATTGCCCGAAGAACCGGATGAAAACAAGAATTATTATGTTGTGTTGTATTCGGAGGAATACCCTGATGCGGGAATTCGGATCTTCCTTTCGGATCGCATTTATTCCAACGGCGGCGATAACCGCTATAATCTTTCTGCAGATCGCACCATATTAAAGAGCGGTGATACTGCCGAACTTGCTGTGCGTGACGGGCGCGACAATGAAATGATCAATAACGGCAGTGTTTTATATACCGTTGTATGCGGTGAGCTTGCCGATGTATTCCATAGTGAAGTTCCGCGTCTTTCTGTTTCTTTTAAGAAGGAATATATTCCCGATGTATATGTTTACGGTGCCTATTTTGACGGGAAGCATATTTACTCTTTGGGCTTTGAATATCTTTATTACGATCGAAGCGACGTGCAGCTTCAGATTGAAATGGAAAAAGATAAACTGCAATATCGCCCCGGTGACGATGCAGAACTGACCTTTACCGTTACCGATCAAGAGGGGAACCCTGTGAAGGCGGCGTTGAATATCAGCGTTATGGACCGTGCTTTGTATTTGATCGGCGGAGGAGATCTGGAGGCAGTGCAAGACGGTTTATTCCGCGGACGCAGTTTTTCCACCGAGGTTTATACTACCGTCTCCCATCGGGAATTCGCTCTTCCTGAGGTGGGAGTAGGTGAAGGCGGCGGGAGCGGAGAGCCTTCCCGCAGTGATTTTGAAGACACCCCCTATTTTGAAACGGTTGAGACGGATAAGAACGGAAAAGCAACTGTTAAGGTTTCTTTGCCTGATTCGCTGACCCAGTGGAAGATCATGGTGCGCGGGGTCAATCAAGAACTTCGGGTACTCAACGAGGTTTTTGATTTGGTATCTACTCAAGGTTATTTTGCAAGCGTTTCGATGGCGGAAACGGTAAAAGCGGAAGATGATGTGACCATCGGCGTGAAAGGGGACGGCATCAAAGCAGATGCGGATGCAGAATGCTCTTTTACCGTCGGCATAACCGATCGGGACGGCAATGAGATCAAAAGTCTTACCTCAACCGCATCGAAATCGCAGTATGCTTATTTGAATTTCGGTCCCTTGGAAGCGGGACTTTATACCGCATATATTCAAAGTGTTTGTGGGGAATTGACCGATAGTGTGATCCGCACCTTTGAGGTGGTGGATTCTCAGAGTTCTGTTTGGATCCATCATCAACAAGCGGTAGAAAACGGTGCTTCCTTTGCGCTGGACGCTCAAAGCGGGAAGGTGACCCTTACGGTTGTTGATGAACAAAAAGCCTTTTGGCAAAGCGCATTGGCGCGTCTTTCTGCGGGCGGCGAGCGTGTGGATCAGGTGCTTGGTCGGTATCTTGCGGAACGTTATTATGAGGATGGCATTTGGATGAATCCCGAAACCGTCGATTATGCGGTAATTCGTTCGTATATGAATTATGACGGTGTGAAGCTGTTGCCCGGTTCGGCGGAAGGAGATCTTGCTCTTTCTGCAAAACTTGCGGCGGTAGCACCCGACTTTTGCGATAAAGAATTGCTGAAGCAAGCCTTTGAGCAATACTTGAACAATCGTTATGCCGCACGGGTGGATGTAATGACTGCTTATTTTGGCTTGGCAGCCCTTCGTCAGCCGGTGCTTTATGACCTGCAGGCACTCTCTACTTCTGTAACCGATTTTACTGCAGAGGAATATGCCTATCTTGCGCTTGGACTTGCTTATTGCGGTGATTATGACACAGCCAACTATCTTTATGAAACGCACCTTAAAAACCTCTTGACGGAAGAGAATGGTTTGATTTATGCCGAGGACGAGGCTATGAGTGGCTGTTGCGCATTGCTTGCGAACCGATTGAATCTTTCCTCCGGCGAAGGATTGATGAATTATATTGCTCAAACAGATTCGGAGTTCACCTTGCTGAATTTGGAATTGATCGCTTATTTGAACGATCACGCGGTAGAAACAGCAGGAGAGAACACGGTGATGGTTTCATACGGTGACGGAAGCAATCAGTCTTATTCTTATTCCAAAAACAGTGCATTGGTTTTGTTCTTGGATGAAAAGCAGGCTGAAAATGTGCGAGTAACCAATAGCGTTGGGAACTCTTATGTAAGCTATGCTTACTACGGGACACCTGAGGCATTGGCGGATTTAGGCGGCGGAACAGCATTGGATGAGCCGGATATCCCGACCTCTCTCGGGGTTGGGAAGACAGCAACCATTTCACTTTATGCCGCGATTCCTGCCGATTTTAGCGGAGCTACTTTGAATTGTGTATTGCCTGCCGGATTGCGTTTGGTGAAAGGCACTGTTTTGTGTGGTGCGGCGGAATATGAGATTTATGCACCCTATAATTCTAAAGAGATCCGATCGGTATTGCCTTCGGGCAGTTGTACAGTTTTGCTTGAGGTGCAAGGGGCTTTGCCGGGAAACTATGTTTTAGAGCCGATTGTGATCACAAACGGTGCTGATCATCGCCATTTTTCCACTTCGGAAACATTGGTGTCGGTTGTCTCTTGACAAACCTTGAAATCAAAGGTATAATAGCGTAGTAAATGCTGAGAAGAAAAGAAGTAGCGTCTTTTGCGGCTCTTCAGAGAGTTGTCGGATGGTGCAAGGCAACGGGCGGAAAGGCGTGAATACATTTCGGAGCAGCGGTGCTGAAATGAGTAGTAGGTATCGTCGGTTTTCTCCCGTTACAGAGAAAGAGTAGGACTCTACTTGCAAAGGAGCATTTTGCGAAAAATGCTTGATGCAGAGGTGGTACCGCAAAAAAGTATTTTTGCCCTCTGTCCCGTTATGGGACAGAGGGCTTTTCAATGGAAAGGAAGAAAAGATGAAGATTTATGAAGAATTAGTTGCCCGTGGTTTGATCGCGCAGGTGACCGATGAGGAAGAGATCAGAGATCTGATCAATAACGGCAAGGCTACTTTTTATATTGGCTTTGATCCTACTGCCGATAGCCTCCATGTGGGTCATTTTATGGCTCTTTGCCTGATGAAGCGTCTGCAGATGGCAGGCAACCGCCCCATTGCCTTGATTGGCGGCGGTACTGCAATGATCGGTGATCCTTCCGGCAGAACCGATATGCGCTCTATGATGACCAAAGAAACCATTCAGCATAACTGTGACTGCTTCAAGAAGCAGATGGAGCGGTTTATTGAATTCGGTGAGGGCAAAGCCCAGATGGTGAATAATGCAGACTGGCTGTTAGATCTCAATTATGTGGATGTTCTGCGTGAAGTGGGTGCTTGCTTCTCGGTGAATAATATGCTTCGTGCCGAATGTTATAAGCAGAGAATGGAAAAAGGTCTTTCCTTCTTGGAGTTTAACTATATGATTATGCAGTCTTATGACTTCTATCATCTGTTCCAAAACTATGGCTGTAATATGCAGTTCGGCGGTAATGACCAATGGAGCAATATGCTGGGCGGTACCGAACTGATTCGCCGTAAATTGGGCAAGGATGCTCATGCTATGACCATCACCCTGTTGCTGACCAGCGAGGGTAAAAAGATGGGTAAAACCGCAAGTGGCGCAGTTTGGCTGGATCCCAATAAAACCTCTCCCTTTGATTTCTATCAATATTGGAGAAATATTGATGATGCCGACGTATTGAAGTGCATCCGTATGTTGACCTTCCTGCCCTTGGAGCAGATCGATGAAATGGATGCTTGGGAAGGTAGCCAACTGAATAAGGCAAAAGAGATTTTGGCTTATGAACTGACTAAACTGGTACACGGTGAAGAAGAGGCGAAAAAAGCAGAAGACAGCGCAAAGGCGTTGTTTGGAATGGGAAGCGCCGAAAATATGCCTACCTATGAAGTGGACGAAGAGGATTATACCGACGGTTCGGTGGATGTGATCACTCTTTTGGTGAAGAGCGGATTGGTTCCTTCTCGCTCTGAAGGTAGACGCGCCATTGAGCAGGGCGGTGTTACCGTGGAAGGCGAAAAGATTACCGACATTAAGCATGCATATTCAAAAGAACAGATCGAAGCCGGCTTTGTATTGAAGCGCGGTAAGAAAAAGTTTGTTCGCATTATTGCAAAATAATGGCCAAGGATACCAAAACCAACGCGATGCGAATTCTGGAGCAAAAAGGAATTCCTTTTGCGGTAAATCTATATGAATGCGAAGAGTTCATCGACGCGGTTCATGTCGCCGATCAGTTGGGGCAGGAATATGAATGCTCCTTTAAGACTTTAGTGGCCGTGGGGAAGAGCGGAGCGCACTATGTGTTCGTTGTTCCCATCGCTGAAGAATTGGATCTGAAGAAGGCGGCTCGCTCTGTGGGTGAGAAGGCAGTGGAATTGATCCATGTAAAAGAGATCTTCGGATTGACCGGATATATTCGCGGCGGGTGCACTCCCATTGGAATGAAAAAGCAGTTTCCCACCGTTGTGGATGAAACAGCGATCCTCTTTGATGAGATCATTATCAGCGGCGGAAGGATCGGTGCGCAGATTTTGATTGCGCCGCTTGATCTTCAGGCGGCAATTCAATGTAAATTTGAAGAGATCACTATGTGAGAAAAAGGCTTGCAAAAAATTTGCAAGCCTTTTTTCTTTTTGCAACATTTTTAACCTTTGATTCGTTTTGCATATAGAGGAGGGATCTGCAGATGAAAAAGATGTCGCTGTTAATGGTTGTAATTCTAATGTTTTTAATGGGGTCTTGCGCAGGAAAAACAGACAGTGCAGGTGGGAGTTCAGCTTTGAAGTCGGAAATGAAGTACTCGGCGCAATATGTGCGGACAGACGGATATCAGGAGTTTGGAGACTATCCGTATGTTTCGGTAATTCATTCGGTAGAGGAGTTGGAGGCCTATACAAAGAAACAGAATGAAGTTTATCATTTAGAGACGGATAAAGAATATATAGAAGCCTGTGCGCGTTATGATTCCTCTTATTTTGAAGATCAAATCCTGATCTTTGTTCTTTTGGAAGAACCCAGCGGTTCCAATCGCCATAAGGTGACCGCTGTTTCTATGGAAAATCAAAAGAATATGATCATTGAAATTAAAACCATCGTGCCGGAGTGGGGCGATGATGATATGGCAGAATGGCATATTATGATCGAACCGAAGGAGAACCTGGATATAACGGAAGAGGACATTACAATCATCCTTGATGGTGAAAAAATCAATAAAAAATGAGAGCCTTAGGCTCTCATTTTTTATTCTTTGATCATTTGCTGATAGTTTAGCATTTTGAACCCGAGTTTGCGGTAGATCTTTTTGGCAACGGCATTTTCTTCGGTTACTTCCAACCGATAGCGGCAGGCGGTGTCTTCATATAATTTGAAGATCTCGCGCAAGGTTTTATCCGCTAATTTATGCCCTCTGCACTCAGGAAGAACATAGAGTTCTTCAATCCAAACAGTCAACCCGCCGCCTTCTTGGGACCAAGTGTGGCTGAGTAGGCAATATCCAGCCGGTTTCTTTTCAAATTGGATCATATAAGCGTTGATATATGGATCGCCGTTCATAATGCCATCGAATGTTTTTTCGATATTCTCTTTCGGAATGGTATGTAGCACACCGGGGGTGCTGTAAAAGGCAGTAACCATCTCGATGAAGAGGTTTTGATCCTCTACGGTCATAAAACGCAACCGCTTATCATCGGGGATGGGGCGGCGGATCAGGTCGGGACGCATTTTTTTGGTAAGAGCAATAGACTGATCTTTTTTCCATTGATCCATCAGGCGGTGATTTCCTTCAGTCAAAAGGGAAGGAACTTCACGGTCATTCCATACGCGAGGTAATGTGTATTGGGGGTGTTCCAACAGTCCGTTATAGTGGCTTTCGTTGGTATAAGAGCTTTCCTCTGCCAGAACTCCCGGCAACATTCTTGCCACGCAATCAATTAATACGCAGGCGGGAAGCTCACCGCCGGTCAGGACATAATCGCCGATGGAGATCTCTTCGTCGACGATCTCATCTAAAACCCGCTGATCTACCCCTTCATAATGACCGCAGAGGATGCAAAGATGGGGAAGGGTGCTTAATTCTTTCGCTTTTTTCTGGGTCAGCACAGAGCCTCTTGGGGATACATAAACGGTGTAAGGCCGTTCTTTGGCATTCTGAAGCACATCCTGATAGCAATCGTAGATCGGCTGGCATTGCATAATCATACCGCCGCCACCGCCGAAGGGATAATCGTCTACTCTGCGATGCTTATCGGTGGAATAATCTCGAATATTAACGCAATCTACAGAGAGAATGTTGTTTTTTTGCGCTCTGCCGATGATGCTTTCTTGCAATACATTTTCCACCATTTGCGGAAAGAGCGTCATAACAGTGAATTTCATTCAAATAAGCCCTCCAAGGGTCGGATTAAGATGAGTTCCTTTTTGAGGTTGATCTCCAAAACCACTTGGTCGATTTTGGGAACCAAAAGAACCCGCTCGCCGGTCACTTCAAACACATCATTGGCACCGGTTGTGAATACATCGGTCACCTTGCCGTAAACCTCATTGGTGTCGATATCCTGAACGGTCAGGCCGATAATGTCATCAATGAAGAATTGCCCCTCTTCTAAAGCAATATCTTTTTTGTCAAAATAAAGAACTTTGCCCAACAGAGTTTCGGCTTCTTCAATGCTGTTGATCCCCTTGAATTTGATAAGAGCCTGTCCCTTGTGAACACGGGCGGCATTTACCTTATAAGCAGTGCCGTCGATATAGAGTTTTTTCACCTCGCACAAAAATTCCGCACTGTCGCAATAGGGAAAAACACGCACCTCACCTTTGAGCGCGTGAGTATTGATAATCTTTCCGGCTTCCAGCAGTTCCTTTTCCATAACCGTCCTCCTTGGGGTATTTTTCTTATTATACAACAAAAAAAGCAAAAAAACAACCGCCTTGCAGAAGTTTGCAAGGCGGTTTGTTTCAAGAGATTAGTCTCTGATTTCCACAACCACTTTTTTCGGCATCTTAAAGGATGCAGATTTTACAATGGAGCGGATCGCTTTCGCGATTTTGCCGTGTTTGCCGATGACGCGACCCATATCGTCAGCTGCGACATGGAGCTCATAGACAATGGCCTCTTCGGTTTCGGATTCGGTCACGGTAACAGCGTCCGGTTCCTCCACCAAAGACTGTGCCAGATACATGATGAGTTCTTTCATGGTTAACCCTTTCGATTAGAGGATTTCCTGCTTCTTCAGCAGAGCCTTCACAGTATCGGTGGGTTGAGCACCATTCTTGATCCAAGCCTTTGCCTTTTCACCGTCGATGGTAACAGTTGCAGGCTCGGTGCAGGGATTATAGGTGCCGATCTCCTCAATAAATCTGCCATCGCGGGGATAGCGGGAATCAGCAACAACGATACGATAGGTGGGAGCCTTCTTTGCGCCCAGTCTTCTCAGTCTGATTTTAACTGCCATTTCTTCTTTCTCCTTTCAAATTCTTATTAAAAACCGAATCCGCGGCGTTTGCCTTTTTTGGACTTCAGTTGTTTAATCATTTTTTGCATCTGCTCAAATTGCTTGAGCAGACGGTTGACCATTTCTACCGATGTTCCGCTTCCTGCTGCAATTCTGCGGCGGCGGGAGGCATTCATCAGGGAAGGGTTCTCTCGTTCTTCCGGGGTCATCGAGAGGATGATCGCTTCGGTACGGGCAATTTGACGCTCATCGATTTTCACATCTTTCATTTGAGCGGCATTTACACCGGGCATCATACCCAAGAGATTTTCCAAGGGTCCCATTTTTTTAACCTGACGCATTTGATCCAGAAAATCCTGCAAGGTAAATTTGTTCTTGCGCAGTTTTTCTTCCATGGCAAGGGCTTCCTTTTCATCAAAAGCCTCTTGGGCTTTATCGATGAGGGAAAGTACATCACCCATTCCCAAAATACGGGAGGCCATACGGTCGGGGTGGAAGGGTTCAATATCGGTCAGCTTTTCACCGACACCGGCGAACTTGATGGGTTTTCCGGTAATATACTTTACCGAAAGGGCCGCACCGCCGCGGGTGTCGCCGTCTAATTTGGTCAAAACAACACCGGTGATGTCCAGCAGATTATCAAAGCTTTCCGCTACATTGACGGCGTCCTGACCGGTCATGGCATCCACAACCAAAAGGATCTCATGGGGTTGAACGGTCTTTTTGATCTCGTTCAATTCATTCATCAGATCATCGTCGATATGCAGGCGGCCTGCAGTATCCAAAAGAACCAGATCGTTGCCGTGCTTTTTTGCATGGGCAATGGCTTCTTTTGCGATGCGAACGGGATTCATTTCTCCGTCGATCTTAAAAACGGGAACGTCCACACCGGCTCCCACCACCTCTAACTGCGTGATGGCGGCAGGACGGTAAACGTCGCAGGCGACCAAAAGGGGGCGACGGCCTTTTTTCTTAAAGTAACCGGCGATCTTACCGCTTTGGGTGGTTTTACCGGTACCCTGAAGACCAACCATCATCACAATGGTGGGCGGAGTAGAGGCAAGTTTAATGGTTGCCGTTTCAGAACCCATCAGTGCGGTCAGTTCTTCATTAACGATTTTAATAACCTGCTGAGCAGGGGTCAGGCTTTCTAAAACATCACTGCCTACACACCGTGCGGAAACCTTGCCGATGAACTCTTTCACAACGCGGAAGTTGACATCCGCTTCCAAAAGAGCCAGCTTGATTTCACGCATGGCAACCTTCACATCGCTTTCAGTCAAATGACCGTGCTGTTTCAGGTTTTTAAAGGCTCTGGAAAGCTTTTCACTCAATCCTTCAAATGCCATTTATCGCTCCTGTTCTTTGTATTGCTCGGCAATTGCAATGATCTCTTCGGCAAATTGATGGATCTCAGCCGTTTGATAATGGCGGGCATTGAAATCTCTGATATTCAGCGCGAGATTCAGCACTTGCTCCATTTGTTCTTCTAAATTGGAATAACGCTTAAAGAAACCCAATCGCTCTTCGGTTTCTGTTAAGAACTGCTCGCCGCGCTTAATGTTATCGCGAACACCTTGACGAGTAATCTCCATATGCTGAGCAATCTCCGAAAGAGAAAGATCTTCGTTATAATATAACTCTAAAGCGTCTTTCATCTTGGGCGCAAGCAGATTTCCGTAAAAGTCGATCAGTAGGGAAAAGCGCAGATCTTTCACCGGTTTTTACCTCCGTTCAACGATGTAAAGTGATTGACTTTACACATTATATAGTATTTCAATTGGTTTGTCAATACCAATATAAGATTTTTTTAACTTGAATTTTAAATAGAAATACAGTATACTGATTTTGGTGATTTTTATGTATGATTATTTAATTGTCGGAAGCGGTTTATACGGTGCTGTTTTTGCTCATGAGGCAAAAAAGCGGGGAAAAACCTGCTTGGTTTTGGAAAAGAGAAACCATATCGGCGGAAATGTATATTGTGAGTCGGTGGAAGGGATCTCTGTTCATCGGTATGGGGCGCATATTTTTCATACCAACGACCGCGTGGTATGGGATTATGTGAATTCTTTTGCAGAGTTCAATCGATTTACCAATTCTCCTATTGCTAATTATAACGGAGAGTTATATAACCTTCCGTTTAATATGAATACCTTCTATCAAATGTGGGGTGTTCGTACGCCGGAAGAAGCGCGGGCAAAGATTGAAGAACAGCGCGCTGTGATCCAAAGGGACCCCTCAAATTTGGAGGAACAGGCGATTTCTTTGGTTGGTACGGATATTTATGAAAAGTTGATCCGCGGGTATACCGAGAAGCAGTGGGGGAGAGATTGCAAGGATCTTCCGCCCTTTATCATCAAACGTCTGCCTGTGCGTTTTACCTATGACAATAACTATTTCAACGACCGCTATCAAGGGATTCCAATCGGTGGATATACTGCTATGATTGAAAAGATGTTGGACGGCATTGAGGTGCGGTTGAATACCGACTTTTTAGAGCAGAAAGACTTTTGGCTTACTCAAGCCGAGCGGGTGGTTTATACCGGCACGGTGGATGCTTATTTTGATTATTGTTTAGGAAAGCTGGAATACCGCAGTTTGCGTTTTGAGACCGAAACTTTGGATCAGTCCAACTATCAAGGGGTTGCGGTAGTGAATTATACCGATCGCAAAACCCCGTTTACCCGTTTGATCGAACATAAGCATTTTGAATACGGTCAGGGAGAAAAGACGGTAATTACCCGTGAATATCCTGCGGATTGGGTAGAGGGGATGGAACCCTATTACCCGGTCAACGATGAAAGGAACGGCGCTTTGTATCAAAAATATGCCGCTCTTGCCGAAAAAGAAGAGAAGGTTCTTTTTGGCGGTCGTCTCGGTTGCTATTGTTATTATGACATGGATAAGGTGATCGGAGCAGCTTTGGAGGCTGTAAATCAAGAAATTCGTTAAATTTTCGCGCAAAAGGAAAAATATTTATTGACAAGCAGGGGTTTTATCATTATAATATTTACTGCTATTGATTTTTTCTTTTGATAAAGGGAGAGCAATGAGGATCAATCTGAAAGACGCATTTGTATTAGACCGTTATGAAAAAACAGTGGATTTTTCTTTGACGGTAGAGGGAGATGAAGCGCTGGAGGCGCTGTCTTCTTTTCCTGAGAAACCGAAGGTTTCCTTTTCCATTCGCGGAAAGTATGGGCTGGTACTTTGCGATACTGTGATCGATCTGCAGTATGAAAGTTTTTGCGGGCGGTGTTTATCGCCGGTCAGCGGAGCTTTGCATATTGAAAATTCTCGTCGAATGATCACCGATCCTTTGAAAGAGGATGAGGACACCATTTTGATCGGCGAGAATATGATGTTTGACCCCGAAGAAGAAGCGAAAAATCAAATTGTATTGGAGTTTCCTGTGCGGTTTCTTTGCAAAGATGATTGTAAGGGGTTATGCCCTGTTTGTGGATGCAATCGAAATGTTGAAGCCTGTAATTGTGAAAATTCCGATCATTAAATTTGTAATATTATGGCATCATAAATGGAGGTAAGATAAATGGCAGTTCCTAAGAGAAAAGTATCGAAAGCAAGAAGAGATAAGAGAAGAAGCAGTGTGTGGAAGTTGGGTGCTCCCGCTTTGGCTGAGTGTCCCCAGTGCCATACCCTCAAGGCTCCTCACAAGGCTTGCCCTGAGTGCGGTTATGTCAATGCTGATCTGTCTGTAAAGGACGGTAAGATCGTTGCAAAGGCAGCTGCAAAGAAGGAAGAAGTTAAGGCAGCTGAAGAGACCTCTGCAGAATAATCGGTCCAATTAGAATGATAGAGAAGGCGGATTTCTGCCTTCTCTTTTCTTCGTTACGGCCATTTTATGAAAGGAGGGAGAATCGATGGCTGCAAAAATCAGTAGTGTTACCCCTGATTCTTTGGGGGAAGAGCTTGGATTGAAGGCGGGCGACAGCCTGATTTCCATCAATGATCACCCCATTATCGATGTGATCGACTATATGTTTTATGAAGCCGCCGAGGAACTCTCTCTTTTAATGGAGGTCGACGGTGAAAAGGTTCTTTTTGAAATTGAAAAGGACAGCGAAGAGCCCCTCGGCTTGAACTTTGAAGATTACTTGATGGATCGGCAAAGAAGTTGTAAGAATAAATGCATTTTTTGCTTTATTGATCAACTGCCCAAAGGACTTCGGGACACTCTTTATTTCAAAGATGATGACGCGCGCCTGTCTTTTTTGATGGGGAATTATATTACCCTGACCAATCTTTCGGAAGATGATCTGGAACGTATTATTAAAATGCGCATTTCTCCCATCAATATTTCCGTTCATACCACCGATCCCGAACTGCGGGTCAAGATGATGGCTAATCCTAATGCAGCCAAAATCAATGAGATTTTAAAACGTTTTTATGACGCAGGGATTGAAATGAATTGCCAAATTGTTTTGTGCAAGGGTGTAAATGACGGGGAGCATTTAGAAAGTTCTTTGCGGGATCTTGCGGCCTTGGCGCCGATGGTCCGCAGTACCAGCGTGGTTCCTGTGGGGATTTCCGATCATCGAGACGGTCTTTATCCATTGATTCCCTTTGAAAAAGAAGATGCTCTTAAGGTGATTGAAACCATTGAAACCATCGGCAAAGAGCAACGTGCTAAAAGAGGTGTTGCAGGATGCTACGCTTCGGATGAATTCTATGTATTGGCGGAGCTTCCCGTGCCTGCGGAAGAAGAATATGACGGGTATCCTCAAATTGAGAACGGGGTCGGGCTTATGCGCTCTTTGCAGGTAGAATTGGAAGAGGCTTTGGCAAACGAAAAGGGTGATGAAGAATTCTATGAAGTTGGAATCATCACCGGCGTTTTGGCGGCAAATTATATGGAAGATCTTTTGAAATCCGTGCAAAAGAAATTTTCCGGTCTGCGGTATGAGATCTATCCGATTGTCAATCATTTCTTTGGCACCAAAATTACGGTTTCGGGTCTTGTGACCGGAACAGATATTTTGCAACAACTGGAAGGAAAATTGTTGCCTTCGCGTCTTTTAATTCCCACCAGTATGTTGCGGGCGGAGCAGGATCTTTTCCTGGATAGTATTTCTTTGGAGGAAGTTTCTTCCAGATTAAACCGCCCCATTGAAACAACGATGAATGACGGCAGTGATCTGCTGTATAAGATATTAGGGAGGTGAATCCGATGCGCTTACCTGTAGTGGCTATTGTTGGCAGACCCAATGTGGGGAAAAGTGCCCTTTTTAATAAGTTGGCTGGTGCCCGCCTTTCCATTGTAGAGGATACTCCGGGCGTGACCCGTGACCGTATTTACGCAACGGTGGAATGGCGTGCAAAAAACTTTATGTTGATTGATACCGGCGGTATTGAGCCTATGCGGGAGGATATTATTCTGACCCAAATGCGCCGTCAGGCGGAAATGGCTATCGATACGGCTGACTGTATTGTGTTTTTGACGGATATTCAAACCGGTATGACAGGCGATGACCGCGAGATCGCCAATATGCTTTATCGCTCCGGTAAACCCATTGTTCTTTGTGTAAATAAAGTGGATCAATTGGGTGCGCCTCCTATGGAGTTTTATGAGTTTTATAATCTTGGTTTGGGTGATCCCATTGCGGTTTCTGCTGTTCACGGAAGTGGTACCGGCGATCTTTTGGATGCGGTTTTTGAGCATCTTACCTTTGAAGAGGAAGATGAAAATGAAGAACAACCCATCAAGGTGGCGTTGCTTGGCAAACCGAATGTGGGAAAATCTTCGTTGATCAACCGATTGTTGGGGGAGGAACGGTGCATTGTTTCCAATATCCCGGGTACGACCCGTGATGCGGTGGATGCCCTTTATTCCTGCGATGCAGGCGAGTTTTGCTTGATTGATACTGCCGGAATCCGCAAAAAGAAAAAGGTGGAGGATGCTGTGGAAAAATACAGCGTCATTCGCTCGTATATGGCAGTGGAACGGGCAGATGTCTGTGTGATCCTTTTGGATGCGGCAGACGGAGTGACCGAGCAGGATACTAAAATTGCAGGCTATGCCAATGATCAGGGCAAAGCGTTGGTTATTGCGGTTAATAAGTGGGATGCAGTTGAGAAAGAAACGAATACTATGGAGATGCTGAAGAAATCCATTCTTCACGATCTTGCTTTTATGTCGTTTGCTCCGATTGTGTTTATTTCAGCGAAGGAAGGGATTCGTCTCCCTCAATTAATGGAAGCAATTAAGGAGGCGGCAGATCAAAATAACCGCCGCATTTCCACCGGTATGCTGAATGATGTTTTGAATGACGCTACCGCGCGGGTTCAACCACCTTCCGATAAGGGAAAACGCTTGAAGATCTATTATATGACGCAGGCGTCTACTCAGCCGCCTACATTTGTGTTTTTCGTTAATCGAAAAGATCTTTTCCATTTTTCCTATCAGCGGTACTTGGAAAATCGCATTCGCGATACCTTTGGCTTCAAAGGGACTCCCATTCGTTTTATTATTCGTGAGAGAGGAGAATAAAAGATGGGTGAGTTGATTTTAACAATCGTTATAGTGGGAATAGTTTCTTACTTGGTCGGCAGTTTGAATTGCTCGATTTTAATTTCCCGTTTGTTTAATAAGGATGTGCGAGACAGCGGCTCCGGCAATGCAGGGGCGACCAATATGGCGCGTACTTTTGGTACAGGCGTCGGCGTGCTCACGATGTTGGGCGATTTTCTCAAAACCTTGATCCCGCTTCTTTTGACTCGCTTGATCTTCAAGGATGAGTCCTATTGGCAGGGAATGGTTGCCTTTAGCGGTTTTTGCTGCTCTTTGGGACATATTTATCCGCTCTATTTCGGTTTTCGCGGCGGAAAAGCGGTTACGGTTGTGGGAATGGTCTTTTTGGTTGTAGACTGGAGATGCTTCGCTGTTGGTATATCGGTCTTTATCCTGATGGTCGCTCTTACTCGTTATGTATCTCTCGGCTCTATTATGGCGGCGTTTTCAGGACCGATCACGATGTTTTTCATTTGTCGGAATGCTTCGGACGGTTATTATGTGGTGGGTTGCCTTTTGGCGCTTGCCTTGATGATCCTGTGGCTGCACCGCGGAAATGTGCAAAGGTTAATGAATGGAACCGAGCGAAAATTTGAACTGAAAAAGAAATAAAAATCACCGCATACCCTGCGAGGTATGCGGTGATTTTTTTACATTCAATAGGGTTGTGATTTTTAAAATTATATGTTATAATTTATTTTGTATAATTTTGCAATTTTATAAGGAGTGAAAGAATGAAAAGAATTCTTGCTTCACTTAAATCTTATCATTTTTATGTTCAACTGTTGGCATTGGCAACAGTCATTTTTGCTTTTGTCCCTGCACTAAATCCTTTGGTGACTTATGAGGGCGGAGAGCGGCATATGCTGATTTCCATTTTTACAGATCTTGGCGGTGTGGAAAAGTATTTTGAGAGCATCCTCAGCTCTTTTAGTGTTTTTGGGGATGTTCTCTATTTAGTAATGCTGTTCTTCTATGTTGGCTTTGTTTGCTATGTTTGCGGATTGATCTTGTTTTGGGCAAAAGCTATGGGAGCTAAAAGATCTATTTTCACCGGTTCATTGATCTTTGTGCTTACTTATTTAACTTTATTTGTTGTTTATTATTCAATCAACCTGGAACTATTTCAAAACGGAAGCACCTTGATTACGTCCAAGTGGGATGTTTGGCTTCAAGTTCCTTTGGGGGTATATCTGCAACTGTTTTTGGCACTTGCGGTGTCGGTATTGTCTATTTTGGGAAGCGGAATCGATTTTAAGGCAGTTTGGTACGGAATGCGGTTTAACTGGATCCATCGCTTTGACGGCGGTGTTCATCCTACTTATCATAAAAACACCCGCTCCAAAGCTATTGAAACCTTGCCTCCGCAAAAGGAGATGATCTATCCGCTTTTACAGCATATCGGTGCAATGTGTGAACCATGCGTGAAGGTTGGGGATTATGTGCGGATGGGGCAGAAGATCGCCGATTCTGATGCCGCTGTTTCTGCTCCGATCCATTCCACCGTTTCCGGTACGGTGGTTAAGATCTGCGATTGGGATCATCCTACCGGCAACCGTATTCCCGCCATTATCGTGGAAAATGATTTTGAAGATAACAAAGCAGAATGTTTTCAGGAAGGTATTCCCGACTATGAAAGCAAAACTCCCGAAGAATTGATCGATATTATACGTGAGGCCGGTATTGTCGGAATGGGCGGCGCCGCATTCCCTACTCATATTAAGTTGGCATCCGGTCTTGGCAGGGTGGACACGGTAATCATCAACGCGGCAGAATGTGAGCCCTATCTTTCCAGTGACCACCGTGTTATTTTAGAGTCGATCGATGAACTGATCGGCGGATTGCGGATTGTTCGCTATATTATGGGTGCCAAGAATATGCTGATCGGTATCGAGAACAACAAGCCCGATGCGATTTCGCTGTTACATAAGCGTTTGGCAAAAAGCCGTATCAAAGTTGTGATCTTAAAAACCAAATATCCTCAAGGTGGGGAGAAGCAGTTGATCCGCGCTGTGACGGGGCGAGTTGTGCCCTCCGGTAAGTTGCCTGCAGATGTTGGATGTTTGGTAATGAATGTAGATACGGTGATAGCAATTTACCGAGCAGTTGTTAACGGTGCCCCCTTGATGCGCCGTATCGTGACGGTGGCGGGCCACGGTGTTGAGCGGACGGGAAACGTGAATGTTCGCTTGGGAACGCCTTTTTCTGCGGTTTTAACGCATTTTGGTTTTAAGTATTCCACCCGTAAGCTGATTATGGGCGGGCCGATGATGGGGACAGCTCAGTATTCTGTATCTGCGCCCGTAATTAAAGGGACCTCCGGACTGCTTTGCTTTACCAAAGAGCAATTAACGGTGGATCGGGATGTGAGCTGCATTCGTTGCGGCAGTTGCATTGGTGCGTGTCCCATGCATCTGGCACCCAGCTATATTGCCCAGTATGTAAAAGCGGGTCAATTTGATCGGGTGGCTGATCTTCATGTGATGGATTGCATCGAATGTGGCTGTTGCTCCTTTACTTGCCCTGCAAAGATTCCCTTGATTCAGTATATGCGCATCGGCAAGCAGACGGTGGGCGGGAGAAAGAAGAAAAAGAAGGAAGGAGGGAAAAACGCATGAGAGATTTGATTGTATCTTCATCACCTCATTCAAAGGATCATCGCACTATCAGTACCATTATGGGCTGCGTTTTGCTTTCTTTGGTACCCGCTTCGGTGGGCGCAATCATCTTTTTTGGCTGGCGGGCTTTATTGTTGATCGCTATTAGCATTGTTTCTTGTGTATTTTTTGAGTTTTTCTATAATCGATTGACCAAGCGCCCTCAAACTATTCACGATTGTTCTGCAATTGTGACTGGCTTGCTTTTGGCCTTTAATCTTCCCTCCAAAACGCCCTTTTGGTTACCGATTGTCGGTGCTTTTTTCTCCATTGTAATTGTTAAGATGCTTTTCGGTGGATTGGGAAAAAATGTGTTTAACCCTGCCATTGCGGGAAGAATTTTTCTCTTCTTATCCTTTTCACCGTATATGAGCGGTACTTGGACGGCTCCTTTTGACGGGGTTTCCTCCGCAACGCCTCTTCAGTATCTGAAAAATGCTTCCGGTGAATTGGTGACCATTACCGATAAGTTCAGAGTGTCGGACTGTTTCTTGGGAAATGTGGGAGGATGCATTGGCGAGACCAGCGCGGCATTGCTGCTGTTGGGCGGTATTTACCTGCTTTATAAGCGAGTGATCACTTGGCATATTCCTGTTGCCTTTATTGGTACGGTTGCGATTGTGACACTGCTGTTTCCTCATTTCAGAGATATTTCTGCATGGCAGTATATGCAGTATCATATTTTTAACGGTGGTCTGTTTTTAGGTGCCTTCTTTATGGCAACTGACTATTCCACCAGCCCCATTACCCCTTGGGGACGTATCATTTACGGCATCGGATGCGGATTGATTACGGTGTTTATTCGCTATTTCGGCGGATACCCTGAAGGCGTGTCTTTTGCTATCTTGCTGATGAACTGTTTTGCAAGCTATTTGGACAGCAAGACCATTCCCACTAATTTCGGAGGTGAGCGTCATGTCTTTGGACACAAAAAATCCAAAAATTGATTTCATCCGCATGGCGCTGACTCTTTTCGCAATTACCGCAGTGGTGGCAGGTGCTTTGGCGGCCGCAAACTATTTCACAGCGCCTATTATTGAACAATCGGCGCAAGAACGTTTGGATCAATCATTGAAAACATTGATTTCCGATGCAAACCGCTTTGAAGCGGCAGAAAAATTTGAAACATCTGTTTCCTTTGGTGAAACAAAAGTCCCTGTTGAAGAAGTATATTTGGCATTAGACGGCGGGGAAAATCGATTAGGTTATTGTGTACGCGTGATGCCGAACGGCTATTCCGATGTGATCGATATGTTGGTCGCAATTAATAGAGACGGTGCGGTAAGCGGTGTTCAGATCCTTGCCATTTCCGATACCCCCGGCATTGGAATGAAGGTGCAAACCAACGAAGAGTTTCAAAATCGCTTGCTTGGCTTGGAAGATTCAGTGAAGGCGGTTAAAACCACACCCTCTGTTGGGGAAGTACAGGTGATCGCAGGTGCCACCGTTTCCTCTAAAGCCTATATCAACGGTGTGAATGCGGCCATTGAAACGGCACGGAAATTGGAATTGGAGGCGGCAAAATGAAAATAAAAGAATGTTTTAAGGCCGGCTTGATTACCGATAATCCTGTGTTGATTCAATTATTGGGTATGTGTCCCACGCTGGCGACTTCCACTTCGTTGATCAATGCGGTAGGAATGGGGCTGTCTGCCACCTTTGTGTTGGTTTGCTCCAATGTGCTGATTTCTCTTTTGAGAAAAATCATTCCCCAAAAGATTCGTATTGCCGCGTATATCGTTATTATTGCAGGCTTTGTAACTTTGGTGGATATGCTGTTGGAAGCGTATTTTAACAGTATTTACAATGCTCTCGGAGTGTTTATTCCTCTGATTGTTGTGAACTGTATTATCTTGGCGCGGGCAGAAAGCTTTGCTTCGAAGAATAAAGTGCTCCCCAGTTTCTTTGACGGACTTGCAATGGGACTTGGTTTCACTTTGGCCCTTTCTATTTTAGGCGCTGTTCGTGAAATCCTTGGGAGCGGCACGATTTTGGGATTTGAACTCTTTGCCGGAGTGGCACCGGTTTCGCTGTTCGCTTTGCCTGCGGGTGGCTTTCTTGGCCTTGGCTTTTTGATTGCATTGGTTCAGCACCTCTCTAATCGGAAGAAGGGAGGAAATGAATAATGACTGATTTTAATTTAGGTACCATTTTAGCATTTGCTATTAATGCCATTTTAATTGAAAATGTAGTCCTTTCGCAGTTTATGGGCTGTTGTCCGTTTTTCGGGGTTTCCAAAAAGAGTGATACTGCGTTGGGGATGGGAATGGCGGTAACCTTCATTATGGGGCTTTCCTCCATTGTGACCTTTGGTGTTTACCATCTTGTATTGGTTCCCTTAAATTTGGAGTATTTGGAAACGATTGCGTTTATTTTAGTAATTGCCACCTTAGTACAACTGGTAGAAATGGCACTGAAAAAAATGGTTCCTGCTCTTTATAATGCCCTTGGAATTTATCTTCCTTTGATCACAACAAACTGTGCTGTTTTAGGTGTTTGCCTCACAAGCATTCAGGAAGAGTACAATTTTATTTCTTCGTTTTTCTATTCGGTATTCACGGCACTTGGCTTTACCTTAGCAATTTGGATCTTCTCCTTGGTGCGCACACGTATTGAAGAGACTTGCGATATTCCCAAAGCATTCCAAGGATTCCCCATTGCGTTGATCACCGCAGCGCTTTTATCTTTTGGATTTATGGGCTTTAACGGTCTGACTTTATAAGAGGGGAGGAGACGGTTTATGCTGATTGATTTCTTAAAAGCTTTTCTTGCGCTGGGCATTATGGGTTTATTGTTTGGCGGCGCTTTAAGCATTGCCGGTCACTTCTTTCATGTACAAGAGGATGACCGAAAGGAAAAGATCTTGGCGATCCTTCCTGGTGCCAACTGCGGCGGATGCGGGTTTGCAGGCTGTGCCAATTATGCAGATGCCATCATTGCGGGCACGGCTCCCTGCAATAAATGTCCGGTAGCCAAAGAGGAAGGGGCCGCGAAGATCGCGGCATTGATGGGAACGGAAACAGGGGAAGTGAGACCGATGGTGGCTCATATTCGCTGTTCCGGAAGCCATGATATTGCCAATAAAAAATATACGTACTACGGAATGAACGATTGCCTTGCCGCAAGTCGCTTGCTTGGCGGCTATATGACCTGCGAATACGGTTGCTTGGGATTTGGTAACTGTGTTAAAAAATGTCCGCAGAAGGCTATTTCGGTAGAAAACGGGGTGGCCGTGGTTCATCGAGACGACTGTATTGGATGCGGAATCTGCTTGGATGTATGCCCCAAGGGTGTGATCGAACTCATTCCCAAAGACGGTGCGGTTCTGGTTAGCTGCTCCAATAAGGATAAAGGGGCCCGCACCAGAGTCGCTTGCAACTTGGGTTGTATCGGTTGTAAGATTTGCGAAAAGAATTGCCCTGTTGGTGCGATCAAGGTCAACGGAAATGTTTCGGTGATCGATTATGAAAAATGCACTGCTTGTGGTTTGTGCGCGGAAAAATGTCCTCGTCACTTACTGGAGTTTTCAAAATAAAAAGAGGAATTAAACATTGAAAGATCGAAAAAAAGGCATACTTTTTATTTTGGGCGCGGCGTTCTTTTTTGCACTGATGAATCTTTTCGTGAAATTGGGCGGTGAGATTCCGACAATTCAAAAAGCATTCTTCCGTAATGCTGTTGCCGCGTTGGCGGCTGTGGTTGCCGTGGTGCGGCAAAAGGGGTGCCTTCGTAAAATTAAAGGAAATCTTGGTGCTCTTTTAGGACGTTCTTTGGCGGGGCTTTTGGGGATTCTACTGAATTTTTATGCCATTGATCATTTGGATATTTCCGATGCCTCTTTGCTGAATAAGCTTTCTCCGTTTTTTGCGGTGATCTTTTCGGTCATTATTTTGAAAGAGGTTGCTTCTTTTCGGGATTGGATGTATGTGTTTGCGGCATTTGGCGGAGCACTTTTGGTGATGAAGCCCTCCTTTTCTATGGAAGCAGTGCCTGCTTTGACGGGCGCTCTCGGCGGAATGTGTGCAGGACTTGCTTATACATTTGTAAGAAAACTTGCGAACAACGGCGTGCAGGGTCCTGTGATTGTGTTTTTCTTTTCCGCGTTTTCCGGTTTGGCATTATTACCCAATATGATTTTTAATTTCACTCCGATGACATGGTCTCAAACGCTGTATCTTTGTCTCGCAGGCGTTTCAGCGGCGGGTGGGCAATTCTGCATCACTGCCGCTTATAAAGCGGCTCCTGCCAAAGAAATCTCGGTGTTTGATTACAGTCAGGTGATTATTGCCGCGGTTTTGGGCTTTATCTTCCTGAATCAAGTGCCCGATTATTTAAGCATTCTCGGTTATTTGGTGATTTTTATTGTTGCGGTGTTGAAATGGAGGCACAACTTAAATGAACGACCTGCAAAATAAACTCTTTCTATTGCAGGATTGCAAGTATCGCGATTTTCAGTCTGCTTTATTGCCGACAGTACCCAAAGAGCGTGTAATTGGAGTGCGCGCGCCGGATTTGCGCAAGCTTTCCAAAACGGTTGATGCCAAGGATGCTTTTTTGGAAAATCTCCCTCATTTCTTTTATGAGGAGAATAATCTTCATGCATATTTTTTGACCGAAATAAAAGATTTTGACTTGTGCGTTCAGAAGGTCTCGGTGTTTTTGCCTTATGTGGATAATTGGGCAACCTGCGACAGTTTGCGACCGAAAGTCTTTGGGAAGCAAGCAGAAAAACTTTTGCCTTATATTAATGAATGGATAAAGTCTTCCCATCCATATACGGTTCGCTTTGGAATTGAAATGTTGATGTGCCATTTCTTGGATGAGCGTTTTGAACCCTCCTATGCTGAGCAAGTGGCGTCTGTTTCTATGGAACACTATTATGTGAAAATGATGATGGCTTGGTATTTTGCTACTGCCCTTGCCAAAAAGTATACGGAGATCCTTCCGTTTTTAACGAACGGCAGATTGGAGCCTTGGGTTCATCAAAAAACCATTCAAAAAGCCATTGAAAGTTACCGCATAACTTCTGAACAAAAGATAGAATTAAAAGAATTAAAAGACTGCCGAAAGTAATTCGGCAGTCTTTTGCTTTAATAAGGAGTTTTTTAGCCTTACCGCTTCAGCCAATCACCAAGGCCGCTCTCTTTAATGGCTGCATCGGCCTTGAGTTGAGGAATGGAGAAAGACCAAAAGGAAGTATTGCGCGGGACGGTCATTGAAATAATACGGTGACAAACCTCGGAATATTGATGGTATTGCGCCACAGACATTTTTCCGCAACTTGATTCATAGTCCAAAAAGCTTGTGCCGTATTTTTGATCTTGGGTCGTTGCAAAGCGGATCATAGCAGGAAGGGCGGCATCACCTAAACTTGAGAGAGCATCGGCGTCTATCTGTTCTAAGGTCCCGTTCAGGTAGCGGTCTACGTTGTAATTTGCTATGATTCCTTCAATATTGGAGAAGGAAAGAGCGGCAAAGCAACAAACGACTACGATGGTAGAAAGGGCAATCGTTTTGAGACGCAGAAAGATTTGCTTCAATATAACAAGCAGGAACAAAAGGGCAAGCACTGCCATAAACCAAGTGGCATAAACGCGTTTGGGGGTTAATCCGTAAACATCAATATACAGTACCATTTTTGCAACGGCGGTTGCGATCAAGATTAAAGTAAACAATGAAAGAATAATGGAAATAATCCGCTGAACGGGGGAGGGAATATCACTTTTTCGGCGCATAAACAGCCCGATGAGGGCGATGATCATAAAGTTGATCACGGACACGGCACAGAGCTGAAAAAAGCCTTCACGAGCATATTCGGCATAGCTCATACTGGTCGGCAATTCGCCTACAAATCCCGAAACATAATATTTCCATTGAGAAATAAAGAAGAGCACATAAACAGTCAAAATGGGAAGAACAGCAAATAAAACAGTAAGCGCCGGCGCAAAATGCATTTTCTGCATTGTTTTGCGGTGCATTTCCGCGGTCATGACCTCTTTGCATTTGTGCTCCACAGAGGAAATAAAAATGCCGTAGAGGAACATTCCGATGGGAATTCCCAAAACAAAACTGCCGAAATGGAAGAAAATGTCTTCAAAAGCAAAATCAAAAATGCGGGAAAGCAGGGTGGTAAATCCGCTGTCGTAAGAGAGCAGGATCACAATAATTACGGTAGGAACCAAAGCGAGGGCAATACCTGCCAAACATTTTAATATTATTCTTCCGCCGCTGTTTGATTTATTTGAAAAAATTGCTTTAAACAGTTGACCAAAGGATTGAAAAGGCGCAATTAGACTTGCTTTAAAAAAATCCAAAAACAACAGATCGCTGAATCCTGCTTCTGTGGCATTTCCAAAGGCGGTATAAATAAAATAACTGTATGTACCAAGGGCATAAAGATAGGCAAAAAAGATTAAGAAACCATTTGCATTAAACAGAATAGAACAACCGATCAACAAGGCGGAGATGCCGGCCGAAAGAGTCATACCTTTCAAGGAGCCCCTTTTGATTTTTACAATAATGGCAGATACAATGTAAAGTGCAAATATGAATAAAAATGCGCCAAAGGGAGCAGTCACTGCGGGAAAAACTCTGCAAAAAGCATATCCCGCCGCAAGGCAAAGCCATGCAAATAGAATTTCAGAAAAAGAGAAGGTTCGAATGGGTTTGACGGCTTGTTCAACCGATGTGGTTGCATTAAAATCGTTCATTATTATTCCTCCGATCGATATTCCAATATATCTTCAACTTTACAGTCTAAAGCGCGACAAATGGCGTCTAAAGTTGAAAAACGAATGGCTTTTGCTTTGTTGTTTTTTAGAATGGATAGGTTGGCAAGTGTAATGCCCACTTTTTCAGAAAGTTCATTTAGGGACATTTTTCTTTTTGCCATCATAACATCGAGATTGATTATAATCATTTGCGCCACCTCAAATTGTAAAGTCATTTTCAGACTTGATTTCGGTTGCTTGCTCAATGACATTTTTCACAACACGAAGGCAAAGCCCCAAGAAGATACAAGCAAATGCCGCAAACAAAGAAAGCTGAAAGTGAAAACCAAGAGCGGCAAACACGCATCCCAATAAAATGGCGCACCAAGAAACACCGCGAATTAAGCCAACGCTTTCGGCGGTGAATACAAGACCGTCACGCACGCGAAAGAGAAGCTTCATCAACAATACATCTGCTGCGGCCATACAGGCGAGGATCATATAGGCCATAATTAAAATGCCGTAGCGACCGAATTGGTTAATTTCATTGCGATTGCCGACGGTATCGTCCAGATTGATCAAAACTTCGGAAAGCCATGGCATAATAACGGCTCCGCCGATCAAGATGATCATAAACACAATGGATAATATAATAGATAAAGTGACAGATGATTTTGAAGAGATTTTAAGCATGGTAATATCCTCCTTTGACAATTCTATGATACTATGTCATATTCCGTTTGTCAATATAAAATTATCGAAAAACGATAAATTTGTATATGAAAGAATCCCCTTGATACTTTTTCGTATCAAGGGGATTGATTATTTTGTGTCTTCGCCCATCAATTTTAAGGCTTCTTTTGCGGCCATTTGCTCGGCTTCTTTTTTGCTTTTTCCGCAGCCTTTTCCTAACAGATTACTGTTTAAGAAACAATGGACTTCAAATTCCCTTGCGTGATCGGGACCGAAGGAGGCAACCAATTCATAATGAATCAGTTCACCCGGATTTTTCTGCGCAATCTCTTGTAAAGCGGTCTTATAATCGTTTCGACCGGCATTTTTAGCAATACGCTCAGCACCTTTGGTTAAAAAGGGAAGAACAAACTTTGCCGCCTGCTCCAAGCCGCCATCTAAATAGATTGCTGCCAGTAAGGCCTCGAAGGCGTCGGAAACCGTGGAGGGACGTTCACGCCCGCCTGCGCGTTCCTCGCCGTGCCCCAAAAGGAGATAGTCTCCCAAGCGGAACTCATTGGCATATTCAAAGAGTGCTTCTTCACAGACCAGCATTGCCCGCATTTTAGTGAGGGTACCTTCCGGAAGGTGCTGATAATGACCGAAGAGAAATTCAGAGGAAACCAATTCCAGAACGGAATCCCCTAAAAACTCCAATCGTTCATTGGAACCGGGGACTTCATGACGGTTTTCGTTGGCATAGCTGGAGTGAGCCAACGAATGCTTTAAAAGAGAAACATCCTTAAAGGTGTAGCCGATTTGATTTTGCAGATCCTTTAACGAGGACATTTTATTTGCCAATATAATCGATCAGATTTGCAACGGTCTTGAGAGATTCGAGATCTTCGTCCTTGATCTGTACATCGAATTCATCTTCGATCGCCATAATAACCTCTACCATATCCAAAGAGTCTGCGCCCAGATCTTCCAAAGTGGTATCCATAGTAATCATATCGGGATCAGAGATATTCAACTGGTCAACAACAATAGCTTTTACTTTTTCAAACATAGTTCATGTTTCCTTTCTTAATATAGCCATTTATTATACTACTCATTTCGGTGAAAAATGTCAAGTTTTTTATTCACCGGCTAAAGATTTTTCGATCTCCAAGATCATATTGCTTTCGGCGAAGATGCAGGCTTGGCGAATGGCATTTTTAAATGCCTTGGCATCGGAGGAACCGTGCGCCTTGATCACCGGCTTGGAAATGCCCAAGAGGGGAGCGCCGCCGTATTCTTTATAGTCCATCTTCTTACGGAACCCATTGATTTCATCCATAATGAGAAGGGCGGCTAATTTGGATTTAAGGTTCTTGGTGAACATTCCTTTGAGCGCACCGGAGAACATCTTGCCCCAGCCCTCCGAAGTCTTAAGGGCGATATTACCTGAAAATCCATCGGCTACCACGACATCGCAGGCACCTAAGGGAACATCGCGACCTTCCACATTGCCAATGAAATTGATGGAGGTATTTGCTTTCAATAACTTATGGGCTTCTTGCTGTAGAGCGGGACCTTTGCATTCCTCGGCACCGTTGTTCAGCAGGCCTACACGGGGATTTTCAATGCCCAAGCAGGATTTCATATAAAGACTGCCCATCATACCGAATTGCTCTAAATATTCAGGCTTGCATTCCACATTGGCACCGCAATCCATCATAATGTAGGGACCATCGGTAGAGGGCATCACAGCGCCTAAAGCCGCTCTTTTGATTCCGCGAATACGCTTAACCAATAAGGTGGCACCCACCAATACAGCACCGCTGTTGCCTGCGCTGACAAAAGCATCCGCTTTATCTTCTTTCAACAGGCGAAAGGCGACTGCCATTGAGCTGTACTGCTTGTCTTTCAAGACAGAAGTGGGATCGTCTTCCATAGTTAAAACATCGGGTGCATCCACGATTTCGAACCGATCGGTAGGCAAACCGTTATCGGCGATAATCTGCTGCAATTCATTTTTTCTGCCAACCAGCAGAATAGTGATATCTTTGATCTCTTTGGCTGCCAAGCAGCAACCTTTCAAGATCTCCAGCGGTGCGTTATCACCGCCGTGTGCATCCACAACAATTCTCATAGTTGTACTCCTTTATGAAATAAATTGGATTGGTTTTTTACCTGATCCAGAATTTCCAAGCTTCTCATCGAGATGGCTAAATAGCGGTCTGCCTTAACGCGAATACGTTCTCCCAGCGGGGCAATGATGCCAAAGTTAATGTTCATCGGCTGAAAATTTGAGGGTTCAGCGGTACTGATGTAGTTTCCCAATGCACCGATAGCAGTTTCAATGGGGAAATCAGGGACCGATTCGCCTAAAATCTTTGCCGCTAAGGAAAGTCCTGCTATTAAACCGGAGGAGGCAGATTCTACATAGCCTTCTACGCCGGTCATTTGTCCTGCAAAATACAGCGTATTGCGATTTTTGACGCTAAAATCTTTATTAAGCAGGGTAGGGGCATTCAAATATGTGTTGCGGTGCATTACACCGTAACGGACAAATTCTGCGTTTTCCAAACCGGGAATCATGGAGAATACTCTCTTTTGTTCGGGAAATTTCAGATGGGTTTGGAACCCAACAATATTGTAAAGAGTTCCGGCGGCATTATCCTTACGCAGTTGAACAACACCGTAGGATTTTGCGCCGGTGCGATCATCTACCAAGCCCACAGGCTTTAAGGGTCCGTAGCGCATAGTATCTTCGCCGCGGTGCGCCATTTCTTCGATGGGCATACAGCCTTCAAAGA
>JAZQET010000041.1:0-3756 GCA_045539135.1 Eubacteriales bacterium
TTCTGCTATCCGTCGAAACGACCTCTCGCCGTATCACGCGTCAGAAAAAAGGTTGATCGCTCCATTTCTCATAAATGAGAAAACTCCGCTATTATCCTTTTTTCTTCCTTTTCCCACCAAAACACACGGTTTTGGTGGGGCCCCGTTTGTTCGGATCGTTTCGACGAATTCTGCATCCATTTTTGAAAGTTTAAACCAAGATTTCCCAAAACGGCGAAGACCATAGCGGATAACACGCAATGAATTGCAACCTTGCGGTTGCATGAATTGAAAGCACTTGCTTTCGTGAATTGCCTATGGCATGAATTGTGCCTATCGGCACATTGGGTGCAATTCAATTCATGGAGTGAAGCGAGAAATCATGGTGTAACCAATTCATGATGCGTTAGCATCAAATCATCTATAAAACAAATAAAAAAGTCGGCTTAAAACAAGCCGACTTTTTATTTGAGAGATTATTGATTATGCGCCGACAGCGACGAAGGTAGGCTCTTGGGTTGCGTTCTCAAGTTCTACTTCGAAGCCGGTGCAATACTGGAGCATCAGAACGATGTCGGCAGTATCGAAAGCGCCGCTGTTGTTTACATCTGCGGCGATCAGCTGGAAGGCAGCGCCCTGATCGGGACCGATGGTTCCGTTCAGCTTCTGGATCATCAGAACTGCATCCAACAGATCTACTTCGTCATTATCGTCCACATCACCGGCAACGAAGGTGAATACGGAGAATTCAGCGGTGGTGCTTGCGGTCTTGGTCAAGGCTTCCTTCTTGGCGGTAGCATCGCCGGTGCCGACAACAGTCTCAACAAGGGTAGCATCCACGGTAAGGGTAGTGTGATCGGTGCCGGCGGGCAGAGCCTTGGTCACAAAGGTCAAGGTAGCAACATCGGAAGCGGTGAGGAGAGTACCGTTTTCCTTGGCAAGGATCACTCTCAAGGTACCGTCTGCCTTTTCATTCACGGTTACCATATATCCGGCGGAGGGAGCATAGTCCACATAATCCAGATACTCGGAAACAGTCAGGCTCAGCTTCATGGCGCTGATGTCTGCATCGGCCTTTGCGGCGATGTTCAGCTTCACTTCGGTGCCTACTGCAGAGTAAGCATCGTTGTCCAGCGCGATGGTGTAGGGAGCGGCGTAGGTGCCGTTTTCATCGGTGGTGCTCCAGCTGTGTCCGCAAACGGGGCACTTGTAAGCATCGGTCTGCTTGTTGAAGTAGCCGAGAGCAACAGAGTTTTCTTCGTCGCGCTCTTCGGTACAAGCAATGTTGTTCTTATCGTGATCTACGCAAACATCGCAAACCACATTGTGGGTCTTATCGCCGTTTGCAACGGCGGTCAGTTTATGGTAGGTAGCATCGGCGGTGAAGGTGACGTCTGCCCAATCTGCAACAACAGAGGCATCCACTTCGTCAACCTTTGCCCAAGTAGCATCGTTCAATGCAGCAAAGTCATTTTCAGTAACGGGGGTCAGATCTGCTTTCACAGCGATCTTACCGTTTACAGCGGTATAATAGGTGGTGGTTACACTGCCGTCGATGAAGGAAACGGCGATGGGAGCAACGGCTGCCTCGGCGGTAACCGTGAGGTTGCCGTTGGCATCGATCACCCAGTTGTCATAAGCGGCGGAAGCATTCAGATCTGCAAGACCCTGCAGGGCATTGTAAGTAGGAACAATGGATGCGGGATCAGCCGCAGTAGCGGTAGAAGCATCATTATACTTTACCATTACATAGGTTGCTGTGTCGGTCTTATAATTGGCAGCAGAAGTCAAGTTTGTACCCTTGTTCTTACCAAAAGTGATCAACCGATCATAATCCACCAAACTGTTATCGTTCAGTTGGATCTTATTGTTGGCAGCATAAACACCGTCGATGGAAATATTCCGCGCAACAGATGCGGCCTTATTTCCGAAACCGTTTGTCAAAAGAGCGGCGCCGGTACCGGCAACTGCGTCTTTGGAAAGAACGGTCTTATTATTAAAGATGCCGACATTCTTGAAGATGGTAGCATTATTATCATCTGCTGTGGTCACATTCGATCTGGTATCGCCCACAATGAATCCGCCGCCTTCGCTGCCCTTACCGGCATTGTTCAGCGTACAGCCGACCACCAAGACATTCTCCATCAGCAGAGTTGCATTTGTTCTTGCAGCACCGAGAACAACGCCGGTGCCATAAGCGCTGGTTGAAGTAATGGTAACACCTACAACGCTACAATTACGAATAGTCAGACTCTTGGTGTTGCTGGTATTGAGATAGCCGAAAACAGAGGCGGGATTTCCGCTGGTAGATTCAGAACTGGAATTTCTGACATGAACATTTTCAATGATCGTGGTAGCGCCGTTGGCCACACCGTCGGGCTTGTAAAGAACAAGGCCTGCATAACTGTTTACCACAACATCTGCATTTTCCATAGTGAAATTCTTAAGATAACCGTTATCTCTGGGGCTGAAATTACCAAACAAAGATCTTGTTGCGGTATAATTAGAGATCGTGTGCCCCAAACCGTCAAAGGAGGCCAAAAGGTTGGCTGTTCCGGAATGAGCGGAATAAGCCGTACTGAATGCCTCTTTACCGCCGGGATAGTCGGCAGCATCGATATCATTTGCAAGATAAATGGTATCATCTCTGTCAAAGGCGGCAATATATTGCGCCATATGAACCAGATCGGTAATGGTTTCGATCTTATAGTTCTGTGCGCCTGTTTCTGCTGCAGTAACGGTGGTTACGGAAACAGCATCGTCGGGCAGGGTTCCGATTGCCATTGCGGGCACGGCAATGCAAGCCATCATAGAGATGACCATCATCACTGCCAACAAAGCAGACAATAAACGGTTTGTTTTCATAAGGAAATCTCCTCCTTAAATATTTATACAAACTAATTATAATAAATATTGATTTTGTTTGGTATAACTTTATGTTGCTTTTTTATTGCAATTTGTGTCTTTTGTTTTTTCAAAAGACTTGCGAAGCGGGAAAGGATGGGGTATAATAGGTGAGGGCAAATTTAAAAGAATAAAGAAAAAACAGAAACGGCACTAAGCCGAAAAAATATCTTTTATTTTAGGCTAAACTTGTTTCGCTGCTTCACTTACCCTCTTTTGCAGTATTCAGCGTTGAAATCAAAATCTTTTTGATTTCAAGGCAATCGGCCAGAAGGGATTGGCCTTCGGCCTCGGTGATATACTCCGATAAAATGAGTAGGCGAAGCCAATACTCTGTTTCGGCGGTTTCTTTTAAGGAAATTTGCAGTTTTGCGATAAAATCCGCTTTGCTGATGCCGTAAACTGCCTCATTGGCGTTGGCACCAATAGAAGTGGCGCTGCGGATGATTTGCTTTGCTATGATCGTTTCGCGCTTCTCTTTTGTAAGGAATTTATTGAGTTTTACAATACGAGCAGCAAAGAGAAGGGATTTATCAAGAAGAATGCTTTTTTGAGCCATTTTAACAACTCCTTTTAGATAATAAATAAGAGATAATAGAGAATAGAGAATAGTTGAAGCGGCACCAAGCCCAAAATATTTTTTATCTATTCAATATTATCTATTATCTCTTCTCTTAGGCGAAACTTGTTTCGCCGCTTCTGGCACCCCCAGTAGGAATCGAACCTACAACCAGCCCTTAGGAGTAAAACCGAGACGTTTTCTCCTAATACGGTTTGGTCTATCACGACGCTGAAAACCCTTGATATTACTGGGTTTTCTAACGAACACGATATTTTTTCGTGGCTCGTATTCCTGCTAATATCTGCTGATGT
>JAZQET010000042.1:0-6600 GCA_045539135.1 Eubacteriales bacterium
TCACGCGTTACTCACCCGTCCGCCACTAAGTAACCTTGACTTCAATCCGAAGAAATCCGTCAAGGCACTCCGTTCGACTTGCATGTGTTAGGCACGCCGCCAGCGTTCGTCCTGAGCCAGGATCAAACTCTCTAAAAAAAAATTAAATCATTTGTAATCCAGCTCATAACAAATCTCTAATTACTAGAATTTTTCTGGCTTCTTAAAAGTTTTGTTAATCGCTTTCACCAAAGCTCTTTGAACTTTGGATTTTCAATTAACGGGTCCTTCTAAATGATGCTGTTTAATTTTCAAAGTCCACTGCTTTCCCGCTTGTTCCAAGGCTTTCCGGCTCTTTTGAGCCATCTCCTTTTTTTGCGGGTGCCTGAATATAATATCAAATACATTAAGGTTTGTCAACACTTTTTTTGCGATTTTTTCAAGTTTTTTCAAACATCGCTTTTTTGCACAAAAAATCGACAGGCTTTAGAATGTTTTTATTCAACTTCCTTGGCAGTATAGCCCAACCCGTTCAAAAGGGACACCAAATCATCGGTAACCTTCTCGTTATTGGGCAAAATGCCGTTTGCCTGCAGCTGCACCGTGCCCTCTTTGGTACCTGCGATCTCCGTCAAGCCTTCCACTGCCCGCACCACGGTCTTTTTCTGCCCTGCGCCAAAGAAGATGGCTTTCTCGGTAATATCATTGGAATTCTGACTACCGGGGTAGCAACGGATGCACATCCCGAAAATGGAATAATCCAATTTTACCGCGTACTGCTCTCCCCCTTCCGCTTGAAATGCCACCACCACATTTTGGGCGCTCATGGAAGACAGCAACAGCAGCATCCCCACCACGCCGATCAACAGCATTTTATGGCGCTGCCAGAAGTTTTCTTTTTGTTCTTGCTCTTTTTTCATTGTTTTTCCTCGAAATTGCAAATTTTTGTTTCTTTTTTCCGTTGACTATATTATAATATAGATAGACCTTTAACAAGGGGGGTTCTAATTGGCAATTATATCACAAGATATTAATCAATACAAGGGATTTTCCAAAATCCATTTTGTGGGCATCGGCGGTGTTTCTATGTCCTCGCTTGCCCTCATCTTAAAAAAGCAAGGGAAAACGGTAACCGGCTCCGACAGCGGAGACGGACCTACCATCCAAAAATTAAAGGATGCCGCGATCACGGTTTATCCCGAACACAAGCGTGAGAATGCGGTGGGCTGTGAATTATTGGTTTACACCGCCGCCATTTCCGACAACAACCCTGAATTGGTTTATGCCCGTGAAAACAACATTCCCATGATGGAGCGTGCGGTTTTATTGGGATATATGATGGCTGAATTTCAGCAGTCGGTTGCGGTTTCGGGTACCCACGGCAAAACCACCGTCACTTCCCTGATCGCCTCGGTCTTTCAGGCGGCAGGGTGCGATCCCACGGTTTTGGTGGGCGCCAACCTGAAAGCCATTGGCGGCAACTATTGTCTGGGCGGCAGTAATTATGCAGTCTACGAGGCCTGCGAATATGTGAATTCCTTCCATCACTTCTTCCCCCATTGCGCAGTGATCCTGAACATCGATGAAGATCATTTGGACTTCTTTAAGGATCTGGCCGCCATTAAGGCTTCCTTTAACCGTTTTACCGAAAACATTACGGAAGACGGCTTTTTGGTGGTCAACGGTGAGGATCCCAACTGCAAAGAGGTGCAGGAATATTATAAAGGAACGATTTTAACCTTCGGTCTTTCGGACAATTGCACCTGCCAAGCAAAGAACATCGCCTTCCACAGCGGATATCCCTGCTTTGATATTTATTATGAAGGTTCCTTTGTGACTGCGGTAGAGCTGAAGATCGCAGGCAACCACAATATTCTGAACACTTTGGCGGCGGCGGCTGTTTCTCTCCGCTACGGGCTTTCCCCCGATGCCATTAAGGCGGGAGTGGAATCCTTTACCGGTGCCGATCGGCGGTTTGAGAACAAGGGTTCCTGCAACGGTGCCATTGTTTTGGACGATTACGCCCACCACCCCACCGAGATCCGCGCCACGCTGGACAGCGCCAAATCGGTAGCAGAGGGCAAGGTTTATGTGGTATTCCAGCCGCATACCTTTACCCGCACCTATTACCTGATGGACGAATTTGCGGAAGCACTCTCTGCGGCGGATCAAGTGATCCTGACGGATATCTATGCCGCCCGCGAGATCAACAAGGTGGGGGTCAACATCCTGACCTTACGGGACAAGATTCCCAATGCCATTTACATCAGCGGATTTGAAGACATTGCCGCCTATCTGAAAGACACGGTTCAAAAAGGCGATTTTGCCATTTTGATGGGTGCAGGCAATGTGAATACCATTGCAAAACTGATTGTGGAATAAATAAAAATGCGAGTTCATTTGAACTCGCATTTTTTATTTTTTAGAACATCCGCACGCGTTTGCTTCTGCCGGAGGCTTCCAGCTTATCAAGGAAATCCAACGCCTTACCGGTACCGATGGCAACGCAGGAGACCGCGTCCTCTGCCACATAGGCATTGATGCCGATCTTTTGCGCGATCAATTTATCAAAGCCGCGGATCAAAGCACCGCCGCCGGTCATACAGATGCCGTTTTGATAGATATCGCCCACCAATTCGGGAGGAGTGCGTTCCAGCACATTATGGAGAGCATCCACAATGGCAAGGGCACATTCCTGCAAGGGCTCCATAATCTCATCGGAGCGGATCTCGATGGACTGAGGCAAGCCGGTCAAAAGGCTTCTGCCCTTAATCGTCATCGTTTCCACCTCGGCCTGCGGATAGACGCAACCGATCTCTACCTTAATAGCTTCGGCGGTGCGTTCACCCACCAAGAGGTTATATTTCTTTTTCAGGTAGCGGATGATGGATTCATCGAATTTATCGCCCGCCATCTTCACCGATTCAGACAGCACCACATCGCCCAAAGAGAGCACCGCGATATCGGCGGTACCGCCGCCCACATCCACCACGATATGGCCGTTGGGCTTATTGATATCAATACCCGCACCGATCGCGGCAGCTTTCGGCTCTTCGATCAGGGTGACAAATTTTGCGCCCGCATTCTTTGCCGCCTCTTCCACTGCCATCTCTTCCACTTCGGTAACACCCGAGGGAACGCAGATGATGACGCGGGGCTTGAAATAAGAGTTTTTAGATGCTTTGGTGATGAAGTATTTGATCATCTTCTCGGTTACTTCATAATCGGAGATGACACCATCCCGCAAGGGGCGGACTGCCACGATGTTACCGGGGGTTCTTCCCACCATACGGCGAGCCTCCTCGCCCACTGCCAAAACTTTATTATGATTTTTATCGATGGCAACCACACTGGGCTCCTTAAGCACAATGCCTTTACCTTTAATATAGACCAAAATCGTTGCGGTACCAAGGTCGATACCGATGTCATGTCCCAACATTCCAGACTTCCTCCGAATTTACATTATATTCCTATTATCTATTATTATATCTTTATTTTATATAAAATTCAACTCTTTTTTGAAGCGATGCAAAAGGTAGCCGTATAGACCTCTTCTGCGCCTGCAGTTTTCAGCAACGCGGCGCAGGCATCCAAGGTGGAGCCTGTGGTAAACAGGTCATCCACCAGTAAGACTTTGCCCTCTGCCGAAGCATTGCGGTGCAACCGATAGTTGGCAGCGGCATTGGCTCTTCGCTCTGCGGCGGTAAGATGCTTTTGCTGACGGTCTCCCACCCGCACCAAAGGAGCGATCAAGGGAAGTTCCAGACGCTCCGCCAATTCCTCGGCAAGCAATTTAGTGGGAGCATAGCCCCGCTCATAATCCTTTCTGGCACTTTGCGGCACATAAGTGATGGCGGAAAAGGGTGGCAGGTTCCGACCGCGGATATGATGGTACATCCGATTTGCCATAAAAACCGAAAGTTGAGGAACCGTACGGGCTTTCATCCGCAGCAACATAGTGCGAGGACCTCCCGCATAGGTAAAGGCGCTGACATTTCGCACAAAGGAAAAGGAACGGTCTCTACATTTACAAAACTCCGGCAATCCTCCACATCGTTCACAGATCAGACCCGAAAGTTCCAGCGTGTATTTCATACATTTTGCGCAAGGCTCCGCCTTACGACGGATACGACCGCAAAAGGGGCAACGGTTTGGATAGAGGATTTTCTTCATCATTCGTACAATAGATATTTCAGTCCGCTGTAGCGGCGTTTTTGCTTATTATTCTTCACCATATTATCCACCACTTGGCGACTGCCGATGACCACCAGCAGTTTTTTGGCGCGGGTAACGGCGGTATAAAGCAAATTGCGGTACTGCAGGAGCGGGGTAGTTTCCCCCACCACCAAAACCACTGCATCAAACTCACTGCCTTGGCTTTTATGGACGGTGATGGCATAGGCAGGCTCCAGCTCGTCCAACTGCTCATAGCCATAGGTGGCGATTTTATCCTCAAACTGCACCTTCATTTGCTTTTCACGGGGATAGATGCCCACAACGATGCCGATGTCGCCGTTAAAGACCCCTGCTTCCTCCTGCCCTTCGGCGGTGGTAACCGGGAGATCGTAGTTATTACGGATCTGCATCACCTTATCTCCCTCACGGAAGATCTGATCACGGAAATGCACCGTCTTTTTTCCCGCCTGCTCGGGGTTGACCCGCTCACGGATCACTTCATTTAAGTGAATGGTACCCGTCAGCGTTTTACGGGTGGGGATGATCACCTGAAGTCCGTCCAGCACGGTGGAGCCATAGCGGCGCGGGATACGGTTGACCACCATCTCCACCGCGGCCTCCAAGGTGCCTTGGGGGGTCTTTTTAGGGATAAAGAAGAAATCGCCGCTGTTTTCCATAGCAGGACGCTCGCCCTTATTGATCTCATGGGCGGTGCGAACGATCATACTGGATTTTGCCTGACGGAAGATCTTGGTCAGAGCAACGGTGGGAATGGCGCGGCTGCCCAAAAGATCCGCCAGCACATTGCCTGCGCCCACGCTGGGAAGCTGATCTGCATCCCCCACCATAATAAGGCGGGTGCCCAAGGGCAAAGCCTCCAAAAGCGCATCGAACAACAGCGTGTCCACCATGGACATTTCATCCACGATCAACACATCGCATTTCAGCGGATTGGATCCGTTATGCACAAAGGCTTTACTGCCCGCTTGAATCTCCAGCAAGCGGTGGATGGTTTTTGCCTGACGGTCGCAGACCTGACTCATCCGCTTTGCCGCACGACCGGTGGGGGCGCAAAGAGCCACCCGATAATTAAGGTTTTCAAATAAGGCGATCATTCCCCTTAAGGTGGTGGTCTTACCGGTACCCGGACCGCCTGTCAGCACCATCACACGGTTTTCTACCGCGGTGCGGATGGCAAGGAACTGCCCCTCATCATAGAGCACGCCCAATGCATTGGCGCTCTTACGGATCCGATCCTCCACATTGCGGATCTCCTGACGGCCGAATTGGAGCATCAGTTTCAATTTATTGGCGGTATTGACCTCCGCCTTATAGTAATTGGGTAAGTAGATCACCTGCTGACCGTGGATGGTGGCCTCCTCCAGCTGATGGCGTGTGCACATATTTTCCACCGCGATCTCTACCTCTTCTTCGGTGACATCCACATATTGAGCGCCCAGCGGCAACAGTTTGGCTTTGGGCAAAAAGCAATGACCGTTTTGCAGGTTATGGGTCAAAATATATTTGATACAATAGCCCACCCGCAGTTCATCGGCAGCACCGATGCCGAAGGAAAGTGCCAGATTATCGGCGTTTTGAAAAGAAAAGCCCTCGATATCCTCCCACAAGCGGTAAGGATTTTGCTGAATGGCTTGGGGTGCTATGGCACCGTATTCACGGGCGATACGCACCGCAAAAGCAGGAGTGATCCCCATTTCATGGAGTGCCATCAGGGTTTCGCGGGTACCCAAGGTCTCCCGAAAGGATTCGGAGATCTTCAGGGCGCGATCCTTGGTGATCCCTTTAATTTGGGTCAGTTGGAGAGGTTCGTGCTCCAAAATGGTAAAGCTATCCTCCCCGAACCGCTCCACGATCTTACGGGCAGTGGCGGGACCGATGCCCTTTACTGCACCGCTGACCAGAAATTTGGTAATACCCTCCAGCTCGCCGGGGAAGCTTTTTTCGATCTCGGCGCAGACAAACTGCTTTCCATAAGTGGGGTGCTCTGCCCAGTTGCCCACCGCATTGATCAGTTCCCCTGCAAAAATCGAAACGCAGGTGCCTACCGCCACAATGGAACTGCCTTCGCAATCCACGGTAAAGACCCGATAGCCGGTGCTCTCATTCTCATAGATCACCTCTTCCACGGTACCTTCGATCTGCAATTCCTCCACGGTAAACACCTCCTTCTTTCGTTAAGGTAACAAGAGTAATCCGTTCCCTGCCTCAAAGCGGCACATTTCGGTGCTTTTCACCCAATTTATTCTTGCAAGGCACAAAGCCTTGCTGCACCTAAATTGAGCAAAAATCCCTCGAAATCTCCTCGCTTTGATGTCGAAGATTTTGAAAAGTGCGGATTTTTGGTCAATCAAGGCACAAAACGCAGCCAATACTGCCGTATTGGCGAGTATTTTAACGAAGAGTGAACGAAAATCCGCCTTTTCA
>JAZQET010000043.1:0-17924 GCA_045539135.1 Eubacteriales bacterium
CGCATCTTTGCGTTGACCTTGATGGGCAGGCCAAACAGGTTGATAAAGCCTGCGGAATCTGCCTGATTATACACATTATCTTCATCGAAGGTTGCGATTTCGGGATCATAGAGAGAATAGGGAGAGGTGACACCTGCCAAGATCATATTGCCCTTATAGAGCTTCAGGGTCACATCACCGGTCACGGTTTCCTGCGTGCTGTCCACAAAAGCGCAGATGGCTTTGGTCAAGGGAGAGAACCACTGACCGTCATAGATGATCTCGGCAAACTTTTGAGCAACCAATGCCTTATAATGAGAGGTTGCCTTGTCCAAGCACAGCATCTCCAAGGCTTCATGTGCCTTATAGAGGATGGTACCGCCGGGAGTCTCATACACACCGCGGCACTTCATACCGACCAAGCGGTTCTCCACGATGTCCAGCAAGCCGATACCGTTGGCACCGCCCAGCTCATTCAGCTTCCAGATCAGGTCTACCCCGTTCATTTCCTTACCGTCGATGGCGGTGGGGATGCCCTTCTCAAAGTGGATGGTCACATAGGTTGCCTTATCGGGCGCCATCTCGGGAGAAACACCCATCTCCAAAAAGCCGGGCTTATTATACAAAGGCTCATTGGCGGGATCTTCCAGATCCAAGCCCTCATGGGAGAGGTGCCACATATTCTTATCCTTGGAATAGTTGGTCTCGCGGTTGATCTTCAGGGGCACATTGTGCGCCTCGGCATATTCGATTTCTTCCTCACGGGATTTGATGTCCCACTCCCGCCAAGGAGCGATGATGGGCATATCGGGAGCAAACGCCTTAATAGCCAGCTCGAAACGAACCTGATCGTTGCCCTTACCGGTGCAACCGTGGCAGATGGCATCGGCATTCTCGGCGATGGCGATCTCTGCCAAGCGCTTTGCGATGATGGGACGTGCCAAAGAGGTGCCCAACAGATAATTCTCATATACAGCCCCTGCTTTTACGGCGGGGAATACGAAATCTTCCACAAATTCCTTGGTCAGATCTTCGATATAGAGCTTGGATGCGCCGGTCTTCAGTGCCTTCTCTTCCAAGCCTTCCAATTCATCTGCCTGACCCACATTACCGGAAACGGCAATGACTTCACAGTTATTATAATTCTCCTTCAGCCAAGGAATGATGATGGAGGTATCCAAACCGCCGGAATAGGCTAAAACGACCTTTTTAATGTTCTCTTTATTCATTTCTTTTTCCTCCGATTGAATAAAATTCAAAAATCAATGAATAAATACTACCACAACCGTTTCTATAATGCAAGCATTTTTTGATAAATATTGTATATTTTAGATTATTTACAAAGGTTCTCCCCTTTTTATACGTCGGTTTTGTGTATTTTTGCATAGGGTTTTATTTTTATTCATCATTTCTTGCATATTATGCATATTTGCATTTTTATTTGAACTGTGCTATCATAGGAATGAAAGCGAGGTGTTTTCGGGTGAAATTTCTAAAGCAATGCGGAGCCTTCTTGTTGCTGCTTACTCTTCTGCTGAATTTAAGCGGGTGTTATTTTGCCACAGATCAGCAAACAATGCTCTCCATTCTTGGAATCATTGGTGAGCAACTCGAGAAGGCAGACCTTGCGCACTATGAAGTGGGCGATAAAATTGTGAAAGAGCGCCCTGATTATTTCTTTGGTGCAAATTGCCGACTTGAGAATAACATTGAGGTTCGCGTCTTTTTTATGGACGACGCCGAAAGCAGTTGGAATGCCGAAGAGACCAAATCCTTTCTTTACAATCAACTGATTCCTGCCTTTGATTATATTGAAGAACAGGCAAAGCAGTATGATGTGACCTTCAATCTCAAATACTTTCCTTACGGCAGTCCCTATTCCAGAAATTATTTGATGGTTTATGAGGGAACGGTTACCACCGATCCTTCTATGAGCGAGGCGACCAAGGACACGCTCACTCAAGCCTCCCGCGCTTTGGGTTATAAATACAGTGATGAGATGCACAAAGACATTGTGTACAACGACTATAATTCTAAAGAAGTAATTTACCTGACTGTTTTTAATAAAGCCGGAACCTCTTATACACACAATGAACCGGGCAATGATTTTGAAATATATGCAACCGATTGTCCCGAGCACTGCGTTTTATTCTCAAAATACAATTCCGAAGACCTTGAAGGCATTCCCACCAGACCCTCCACCATCGCCTATCAGTTATTACTGCTCTACGGTGCAGAGCGCTTGGATAAAACCCCTTCCCGCATCATCATTGCCGAAGACTATTATCCTAATGATATAATGCGGGGCGGCGATGTTGAAAATATCAACGAAACCAAGATCGACGAATACACCGCCTATGCTGTGGGTTGGCATGATTCTGCGCCTGAAGTCTGTTATATCAAAGACTTTTGGAAAACCGACGAATAATCTTTGAAAGCCAAAGAAAAGCGCGCGTGCGCTTTTCTTTGGTTTTTATGGACCGACGAAAAAGATTGCAAATACTCCTTGACATTTCAAAAGGTTTATTATATAATACCTCTTGCTAAATTGAATGATAATTTCGCACCTTTGGAGAAATACTCAAGAGGCCGAAGAGGCGCCCCTGCTAAGGGCGTAGGGTGGGTAACCGCCGCGAGGGTTCAAATCCCTCTTTCTCCGCCAAAAACCGCGTGAACACTGGGTTTGCGCGGTTTTTTATTTTTCGTTTTTCTATCGGAGAATTCTCTAAAATTTTTTTCTATTCCCAACGCTACTCCCAACAAATCACATTCGGCATTTTTTCTCTCTACTCCCAACAAAAACATCGCCCCAATCGATGGAGAGATCCTTTTCCATATCACTGTACGAAAACAAATTTCCGTCCACCTCTGCGAAGGGATCAAAGCCGTTCTCGATCAACGATTTTGCATCGTCGTATCGATATCCGTATTCTTTTGCACGGTGGTTGTGTATAAGATCAGTCAAAAGATCGTAAATAATAGAAGTATGAGAGCCAATCTCATCAAAAAGCGTTTGGTAAAAGTCGCCTGATATTTTGTCGGTTTCTTTTTCCACAGACGCATTTTTGGCCGCTATCTGTTCTTTTGATAAAAAAGCATCCGGAATATACTTCAAAAAATCCCCATCAACAGGATTGACATTTTGAAATAATTCGAATATACTATAATTGGAAACTGACAGCAGGGACGGTTGCATAGAATTTTTGATATTCTGTCCTGCCCCCATGACGTCGGTTTCTATTTTTTTTAATGCTACCGTCATATATAGGACGCTTTTTCGTCCCGGAAAACCTTTGATTTCCATTTGAACAGGGATAATACTTGACCCATCTTCAAAAGCACTAATTAAAACAGATGTATTTTCCAAATACTCATTTTCATGGTTTGTTCCTTTAAATTTGTCTCCATGCCGTTCAATAAGCCTGCGTTTTTAAGCAAAACATCCATATTTGCAATAGCTTTTGCAAATTCAATATAACTCCCACCATATGATAACTGCTTATGCAAACTTTCATCTAATGATTTGCCGGAAAAACTAAATTCAAAATCAAGTGCGGGAGTCAATAACGGTTTGTTAAGCACATCCTCGCCTCTTATAAAGGGTTTTAATACTTTTTCACGTCTCCTTTTGCCGTTGGTTTTAGCGATGAAAGTTTATCAAATACCTCCTGATATTCGCTTAAATTTCTTCCTTTCTCCACAGTGATCATCTTATCTTTCAAATACTGATACCTATAATTTTCAGGCATATCCTGACGGATGGCACTCGGAACGATTATGCCGTCCAAATGTTCCTGAATGGCACGCAAGGTCTTTCGCAAAGTATTTACGGCATCAACATCACTTCGGGTGAGCCGCTCTACAGCAGCACCATGCAAAAGGATCTGCGGCAGCATCCGAGCGCAAAGTTCATCCTCCGCCACCGTATCATCAATATCCATTCCGTCTGCAAGTTTTTGCTGACGGATTTTTTTGATCTCTGCCTCGATACCGTCTTTACCGATCCTCCGCTACGCTTTTTTACGATGGTCGCATCATCTACGGTTGCCTTTTTACGCCTTGCAGGGCAAATTTGGATATAAAAATAGCGCTCGGTATCCCGAACGCTATGATTATTAAGTTAAACCCTTATCAGGGTATGAAAAAACCACCTTCCATACGGTTGGTGGTTTAATATCGAATTATCCCTGTCCTTTTTGCTTCTTCATACTCCGATTTCCAATAGTTATATGATTCAACTGCTTCAAGCGGTGCTTCAGCCGTCATATGCGGGAAGTCGTTTTCATCATACCATACCCAATTGGGGTTTGATTCGAAAAACGTCATTTTCTCAATATGCTCTTTAGCCGTCAATTATGCCAACCTCCTTCAAAAACTCTCCACAAAATCTTCTTGGAGTATTACTATTATACCACTCTGCAAATGATTCTGCAACCACTTCTTCGTAATTCACCAAATCATCTGTAGAATAAATTGAAAGTTCTTTTTTTAATGCCATCTCTCTTAGATTTACCGTCATATTACCATAACGAGCGATATTGCGGGTTGCTTCCCGAATCGCCGTGTTATAGTCCACTGCACCGGTCGCCACCTGCTCATAGGCAAAATCAATACAGTTCCGATAGACATCCTGCAAAGGTAACGCCTTTCCGTAAGGATCCACCATCCCCAAGGTTTGGGTCAGGTTTTTGAAATCTGCCGTTGCCTGATTGACCGAAGCAGCAACAATTTGCTGAAGGACGGTATTTTCCTCAAAAGGAACGCCCTCAACCCCAAAGCGGTCAAGATCAAACCGATATCCGACCTCTGCCGATTGGGTGAGCAACTGCTTCAGCTCGCCTTCGCTCACCTTCAAGAGCCGCTTCAATTCCTTTTCGATCTCTTCCCGACTTGCACCCAACTGTTGCGGACTGCGAAGTCTCGAGCACGGCAATTTTGCCGATCACCGCTCGGAGCGGTCGGCAAAATGCCGAGCGCAGAGCCTCCCTTGTGTTTGCCTGCTTTGATGTTTTTGAAAGCTTCCACAAGTGCCCCTTTGCGCCGCGCATCTGCGCGGCTCTATCCTCTTTCGCTTGCTTTTTTCTTCATATATGTTATAATTTTCATATAAGGCGGTGATTTTGTGAATATACCCATTTTGGATCAAGAACCGGATGTTGAGGTCCTTTTTGAATTCAATGGAACAAGGAAAAATCCTGCAACAGATGGTTATCGCCCTCATCACTTGGTAACAGGCAATTATTTGACAACCGGTGTCCATCACTATTATGAAGTTCAAACTGTTCCTCCTAATGGTACAGCAAAAGGCACAATCACTTTTCTCACACCGGATGCCTATCCGCGTTGCCTATGGATAGGCAAAAAAATCCCCATTCAAGAAGGTGCCCGCATTGTTGGGCACGCCACCATCTTAAAGATTTTGAATCCGCTTTTGTTGGGCGAAAAAAATATGTAATATTACTAAAAGATCTTCGCATTGGAGGGCATCATTATGAAACTACGCAAGATCATTTCATTAACACTTGCCATTTCATTTTTGCTTGTGTTTTTAAGTGGCTGTATCGCGATTCCTGTTTCAAAATATTACCATATCTCTGCCGAAGAAGTGGACTCCATACAGTTTTACGACCTGAGAGCATACGACAACCTCTACAGCATCGAAGACGAGCTGGAGCCTTGTTATACCTTGCCGACCGAGCAAAACGAGGATTTTTTAAGCGACTTTTCAGAGATCAAGTTTTCCGATATAATGCTGATTGTATTTGCAGCAGTAGATCCCGGTTTTGGGTATGAGGATTGGGCGGTAAGAATTAATTTTACCAACGGACAATACACCTTCTACTCCTGCGGCGGATACGGAGAAACGCGTGATTCCGAAGGAAACCATGTCACAAGCACACACTTAAGTTGCGAAGCGGAAGACCTTGAGCCTTTGATCAATCAATACTACCCTGTTGAAGACCTTCAAGAATAATTTGCTATCTAATCATAAGTAAAAAACAGCACCCTGATGGGGTGCTGTTTTTTATTGCCTTTTTCTTAACCGTATGATAAAATATAACAAGATTATTCAAGAGGTGCGAAAAATGGATGTTTTTATCAGTTACAGTTCCAAAGAATATGAGGATGCTTTTGCCATCAACAGCATTCTCTCAAAAAATGGGATCTCCACTTGGATGGCGCCGGACTCCATTCCTGCGGGCTCCAACTACACGAAAGAGATCCCAAATGCCATTCGGAACTGTAAAGTATTTTTACTGATCTTATCGAAAAGCGCCCAGCAATCGGTATGGGTCTCTGCGGAATTGGAAAATGCCTTCAAAAACGAAAAGTTTATCCTTCCCTTTGTGTTGGACAACTGTCCCTTAAATGATGAATTTGATTTTCTGCTCTCCCGCAGTCAGCGGATCTCTGCCTACGAGACCAAGGCCGAGGCTTTAAACAAATTGGTCAACCGCATTAAGGCGATGCTGAACGCAGACACGGGTGCGGTAACCGAAGCGGTTCCGCAAGAGGCTCCCGCCGACTATAAGACCATCAACCTTTCGGATGGCTTGGTTTATACAGGGCAGGTCGTGGACGGCAAGCGCACGGGCAAAGGAACCCTTACCTGGCCAGACGGCGGATACTATCAAGGTGATTTTATCGACGGAAAACGCACGGGCAAGGGCAAGTTTGTGTGGTGCGACGGAAGCGTCTATGAAGGAGACTTCATTGACGGAACGCGCCACGGAAAAGGCAAATACACCGGACCCAAGGGAGTCGTTTACAAAGGAGAATATGTAAACGGCAAACGCCAAGGGAAGGGAGTCCTCACTTGGCCAAGCGGTGATATTTACGAAGGGGACTTTTTCGACGGTGATCGCACGGGAAAAGGCATTTACCGCTGGAAAAACGGCGATATTTATGAGGGTGATTATTCGAAGGATCTGCGCCACGGAAAAGGCTTCCTCCGCTGGAGTGACGGCAGTACTTACGAAGGCGATTTTCTTGACGGAAAGCGCACAGGAAAAGGAAAATACACCTCCGTCAAAGGCAACATCTATGAAGGGGACTACTTAGACGGCAAACGCACGGGAAAAGGAAAATACACCTGGAAAAACGGTCATTATTATGAAGGCGAATTTTTTGAAGGTACTTTCTGCGGTGAGGGTGTTTATTACGGCGAGACCATCAAAGAAGGCATCTGGAAAGACGACAATCTGACGGACGGTTTTGAACGGAATAAAGACGGCACCGTCATTGCCGAATACCGCGGCGGCGAGAAGCTCACGAAAGAGGACGCGTGATGACCCGATACAAATTAATTGCCAGTGATCTGGACGGAACACTTTTAAACACCCGCGAGGAGGTCAGCGCCGAAAACCTTGCGGCGATCAAAGACCTTGCGGAGCAGGGCATCTTCTTTGTGCCCGCCACGGGGCGGGCTTCTGCCGAGGTGGCGGCGGTGCTGAGAGAAAGCCCTTACATTCGCTATCTTATCTGCTCCAACGGTGCGGTGATCTGGGATAAAGAGACCGACGAGCGGATCTACACAAGCATCGGAAAGCCCCTTGCGGCAGAGATCTTTGAGATCATTCGCCCCTATGAGGCGCACATCTCCATTCGCTACGACGGACGGTGCCATGTGGATGCCAAGGAGCAGACGGACGAAGCCTTTGAATATTATAATGTATTTCTCCCCCACCGTCGGGTCATTCGCAACTTTGGGGTATTGGCGGAGGATTTTGAGACCTATCGGTACACCTTGGAGCCCATTGAGGTGATCTCCCTCTTTTTCCACGACGATGATGAATTGGAGGAATGCCGCGCCCGTCTTTTGGCCACCAACCAATTATTGGTGGTGGAAGGCTCCGATCATAATTTAGAGATCTTCCATAAAGAGGCGGGAAAAGGAAATGCCCTTAAGTGCCTTGCGGAGCGGTTGGGGATCGACCTCAAGGAGACCATCAGCGTGGGCGACAGCGGCAACGATATTCCCATCACCAAGGTGGCGGGGCTTGGGCTGGCGGTAGAGAATGCTTCCGCGCCCTTAAAGGCGGTTGCCGACGAAGTGATCTGCACCAACGATCAGCACGCCATCCGCTATATTAAGGAACACTATTTTGACACAAAATAATTGTGTATCAGACGAGGTGGAGTTATGAGATATATTATTTCCGACATTCACGGATGCTACGATGAATATATTTCCCTGCTGAACACCATTCACTTTTCCGAAGAGGATGAGCTTTATGTGTTGGGCGATGCCATGGATCGGGGTCCCAAGCCCATCCAAGTGGTGCAGGACTTAATGCGCCGCCCCAATGTCTTTTATATTTTGGGGAACCACGATGAAATGTTTTTATCGGTGATGGAAAAATTGGCGGTAGACATTACCGAGGAGAGTCTCCGGAACCTGACTGAGGATGTTTTGACCGACTATCAGCAATGGCTTTTGGACGGCGGGCAGGAGACGATGGAAGGCTTTACCAAGCTTTCCCACCAAGAGCGGGCAGACATTCTGGACTACATCGGCAGTGCCTATTGCTATGAGACGCTGGAGCAGGACGGAACTCTCTACATCCTTGCCCACGCGGGGCTTCGGGGCTTTGAGCCCACCAAGGAATTGGAGGAGTATGCCGTTTCCGATTTCCTTTGGGAGCGGGCGGATTACGACCGCTGCTACTTCCCCAACGGGCGGATCATTTTAGTGACCGGTCACACCCCCACACCCCTGATCCGCATGGATCGAAAGCCGCTGATCTTTCAGGAAAACGGGCACATTGCCCTTGATTGCGGATGCGTGTTCGGCGGCAATCTTGCCGCTTACTGCATCGAAACAGGGGAATGTTTTTATGTTAAGAATGAAGAAAGAGCAGATCTTTGAAGATCTGCTCTTTCTTCAGCGTGTCAAAAAACACTTTTTTAGTTTTTGACACGCTGGGAGACTCTCAAAAATGTTTCCGAATTCGTCAAACCGGTCTCGTCGGCGTATATAAATACGACAGAGAGCGGTTTGGCGGATAGCAGAAAAATTCAAATAAAAATCCGCATCGTTATGCGGATTTTTTCCTTATAAAGGAACATAGGGAAAGAGTAATGCCCTTTCCCTACATTAAACTTTTTAAATTGATTTCAGCCGCCTGTTATTTTTCTTTTTCTGCGATCGGGGACTTTTTTGACAGTCTCAAAAAAGAGCAGATCTTTGAAGATCTGCTCTTTTTTATTCCCACCAAGCGGGCATATAGCAAACATCGGGGGTCGCATCGGTCCAGCCCACGCAATAAGCGGTGAAAGGACCTACCGCCATTTCTTTATAATCGCCGGATCTCAAATACATAACATCATTGGGATAAAGTTCTTTTGCAATGATCTCCCGCTTATGTTCCACATACATATTCTCGGCACCGTAGACCCGCAGAATATGGAAGGCAATTCTGGAGGATTGCGCCCCTGTTTCGCGGGGATCCTCTTCCCCATAGGGCAGAGAATAAAGGGTTACATATTCCGGAACATAGCCGGTGGCGTCCGGCTGATGAAGATCCACAAAACAACGCCCCGCTTTATTCAAAGCGGTGATACACAACACCGAATCGGCACCGCCTTGCAAGGAATATGCCTGAAGCATTGATTTTGCGCTGATATAATGCTGATCGTTGACTGCCACATCCAGCAACTGCGGCATCGAATCCTCTTCCAATAAATCGCAAGGGTAGCTACCGTCAAAGTAAAGCTCCTCGCCGTTCAATACCGAGTGGCGTTGAACCGAGAACGCAAGGTCGGTGCCCCACCTTTTCGCCTCTTCTTCCAAAAAACGAAAGGCAGGGGTCAACTGCTCCCGCTCATAGCGTTCCATTGCCGAAGCGTTCCAGCTGCTGTCTGCATCATCAATAAAAAACAGATGCACCTCCACATTCCCTTTCAGTTGGCGGCAGTTTCCCAAATTATAAAGAGGGCGGGACTTCACAAGACTTTCGGAGCGTTCAAATACCTTCTGATCTTTCGGATGATCTGTAATTTTAATCACATAGCGGCACCCGCTCAAGGAGAACGCCAAGGTTATAAGTAAAAGGATCGATAAGATGCGTTTCATTTGGAATTCCTCCGTTTCTTTTTTCATTTTATCATAGAGACATCGAAAATACAAGCACCCATAATTCTATTGATTTTCAACTCTTCTTCCATTATAATTAGGATATAGAAAGGGGATAAAACAATGAAATACGCAGCAGATTTTCGCAAGATCGCGCGGGACGCGCTGACCAATAATTGGGGGCTTGCCCTTGTGGCAGGGTTGATCGCTTCTATTTTAGGCGGTGTGGACACCTCATCGGGCTTTAATTTTGAATTGGATTTCACCAACGTAAATGCCGATTTCGAACTGAATCTGAATCAGTTTAACGATCTGTTTAATGCCGATTTTTCGGAGCATAAAGCTGTCCTTATTTTTTTAGGGATTGCAATCATTATTTTAACGATCGTGGGCATTGCGCTGTTCCTGATCGGCAGTATTGTGCGGGTAGGGTATGCCAAATTCAACCTGCAATTAATGGATCGGCAGGAATTATCGGTGGGCACGCTCTTTTCCTATATGCGCTACGGAAAAACCATGATCTGTGCCAATTTTTTAGAGGGCATCTATGTATTTTTATGGACGCTTTTATGTGTAATTCCCGGAATTATTGCGGCATACAACTACGCGATGGTGCCCTACATTCTTGCTGAGAATCCTGAAATGACCGCCAAGGAAGCACTTGCCGCCTCCAAGGCGATGATGGAGGGCAACCGCTGGCGGTTGTTCTGCTTGCAGATCAGCTTCTTCGGCTGGTCGCTCCTTGCCGCCTTTTCCTGCGGCATCGGATTTCTCTTTTTAACCCCTTATGAAAATGCGGCAGAGGCCGCCTTCTATCGGGAGATCTCCGACAGTTGGCCCATGGTGAAAGTGGTGGACATTCCCGCATAAAAGAGGGTTCAAACAATGAATACATACATTCCGTTAGTCAACGAGATCATCCGAGAATTGGCGGTGATCCCCGCGCCCTCCCATCAAGAGGAGCTGCGGGCAGAATACTGCTTAAATAAACTGAAATCCTTTGGCATTGAGACTGCTTTTATAGACGAAGCAAAGAATGTGATCCTTGAGTTCCCCTGCGAGGAAACAGAGGATACGGTGGTTTTTCAGGCGCACACCGATGTGGTGTTTCCCGACACTGCTCCCCTGCCCCTCACCGAGGATGAAGAAAAGATCTATTGCCCCGGAGTTTTTGACGACACCGTTTCGGTGGCGCTGTTGCTGGGTGTTATTAAAAAACTGAAGGACGAAGGGCGCAAGCCTTGCAAGCGCGTGGTGATCGCCCTTAATTCCTGCGAGGAAGGCTTGGGCAACTTAAAAGGAACCAAAGCCATTATGGCGCGGTACGGCTCTGTGGTGAAGGCCTTTTTCACCTTTGACGGAATCTACTCCACGGTGGGAAATGTGAGCGTTGGCTCTCACCGCTACAAGGTAACGGTGCGCACCGAGGGCGGTCATTCCTTTAATGCCTTTGGCAATGAAAATGCCGCCCGCGTATTGGCGGAAGGCATTCGGCTCATCTATGCGATCCCGCTGCCGCCTTACGAGGGAAAGACCACCTATAATGTGGGGCACATCAGCGGCGGCACCTCGGTGAACACCATTGTGCAGGAAGCTTCTATGCTTTGCGAATATCGCAGTGATAACTACCAAAGTCTTGCCTATATGAAGGAACAGTTCAGCGCAGTTTTTGCCAAAATGGCGGAATTTGATGCGGACATTCAGGTGGATTTGGTGGGTGAGCGCCCTTGCATGAAGGGGGTAGACCCCAAAGCACAGGCAGAGCTGACCGATTTTTGCCTGAACATTCAAAAAAAGCATTACGGCGGCGAGGTGAAAACCCGCCCCGCCTCTACCGATTGCAACATTCCCCACTCCATGGGGATCCCTGCGGTCTGCGTGGGTGCCTGCATGGGCAAGGGGGCACACACCCGCGAGGAATACTTGGAAAAGAGCAGTATTCCCATCGGGTTTCAGATTGCTTGGGACATCATTGGGCATTATTTTAATTGAGGAACAGATATGGGCGGATATATTATTCTTTTTATTGTTGTTTTTGGAGCGATTTGGTACATCGGATATATGATCTATACGCTGGCCACCCAAAAAAGGCGCTATGCCGAATTGGATGAAACGGAGTATGAGCCACCTGAAGCCTTCTCTTGGAAGGCTACGGTTTTAGACAAAAATGTTGAAATGGTGCAAGGCGGCAGTCTCCGCGTTCCGGAGCATCAGTTGGTCTACACCGTATTATTTCAAACGGAAGAGGGCGAAAAAACCTATGAGGTTTCCAAAGAGATCATTGAGACCTTGGCGGTGGGTCAGCGAGGCACTTTAATCGCCGACGATACAGAGTTCTTTTCCTTTCAATAAATAAAAAACAGCACTCGGCAGAGTGCTGTTTTTTTCATAATAATTCAAATTGCCGTTTGCGGCTTTCCAAAATGCCTTCGGCGCGCAGTTTGCTGATCTCGGCGGAAAGACCGCTGCGATCCACCTCCAGATAATCCGCCAGTTCCTGACGGTCAAAGGGGATCTCAAAGCGGTTGCTTCTTGCCTTTTGGGCTTGGGCCATCAGGTATGCCATCAGTTTTTCACGGGTGGTACGCTTGGAGGTGATCTCGATCCGCTGATGGAAGGCGATGGTCTTTGCCGCAAGATCCTTCATCAGATTAAAGATCAACTGCTGATGAAAGCCGCAGTTATTGGAGCAGGTATGGAGGATATGGGCGCAATCAATGAACATCACCTCGCAGGGCTCATTGGCCACCACGGTGATCGGCAAGGACTGCACCTCGGCGCAGGCGAATGCCTCCCCCACCAGTTCAGAGGCACCCAATTCCGAAAGGATACTGCGGTTGCCGTAATAATCCACCCGAATGATCTGGGCGGTGCCCGAAAGGATGATCCCGATCTGCTTGGCGGGTCTGCCTTCCATAAAAATCGTGTATTTTTTATCAAAGGACGCCACCTTTGCCCCAAGGCAGGTGAGCATTCGAAGCAAGTCTTCCTCCCCGATTTGAAAAAAGAGTGGGCATTTTTTTAAAATTTCCAAATATTTTTTCATTATTTCTCCATTTTGTTGAAAATTCAACAGATTTATCGGTTTCATTGTACTATAATGATGTCATAAAAGTCAAGGGGGAATTACAATGATCCGTAAAATCATTAAAATAGATGAAGAAAAATGCAACGGATGCGGTGCTTGCGCCGCCGCCTGCCACGAAGGTGCCATTGAGATGGTAAACGGAAAAGCAAAGCTTACCCGCGAAGATTATTGCGACGGACTTGGGGACTGCCTTCCTGCCTGCCCCACCAATGCCATCACCTTTGAGGAGCGGGAAGCGCCCGCTTATGATGAGGATGCAGTGCAGGCGGCGAAGATAAAGCAATTCGGGGAGAAGCTTCCCTGCGGATGCCCCGGCACTCAATCCAAGACCATCAAGCGGGAGGCTTCCCAGCCGCTCAAAACCGCCGCAGTGACCAGCCGGCTTTCTCAATGGCCCTGCCAGATCAAGCTGGTGCCGGTCAATGCCCCTTACTTTGACGATGCCAATCTTTTGATCGCCGCCGATTGCACCGCCTTTGCCTACGGAAACTTCCATAATGAGTTTATCCGCAACCATATCACCCTCATCGGTTGCCCCAAATTGGACGAAGGGGATTATGCGGAAAAGCTGACCCAGATCATTGCCAACAACAACATTAAAAGCGTAAAGATCGTGCGGATGGAGGTCCCTTGCTGCGGCGGCATTGAAAATGCGGTAAAGCGGGCATTGCAGGCCTGCGGAAAGCTTATCCCTTGGCAGGTGATCACCATCTCCACCGACGGAAAAATTTTAGAATAACCCATTGTAAATTTATACCAATCGGACTATAATAGTATCAATAAAGCAAATTTATCAGAGGTGAAAAGCAGACGATGAATATTACAAAAGACATCAAATACATCGGTGTAAACGACCATAAGATCGACCTCTTTGAGGGGCAATATGACGTTCCCAACGGAATGGCTTATAACTCCTATGTGATCTTGGATGAAAAGGTCGCGGTGATCGACACGGTGGATGTGAATTTCACCCACGAATGGTTGGATAATCTTCAAAATGCTCTTGCGGGCAGAACCCCCGATTATTTGATCGTGCAGCATATGGAGCCGGATCACTCGGCAAACATTATGAATTTTGTGAAAGCCTATCCCGATGCGAAGATCGTGGCTTCCGCAAAGGCCTTTACCATGATGCAAAACTTTTTCGGCACGGATTTTGCCGAAAAGCAGATCGTGGTGGGCGAAGGAGACACCCTTTCCTTGGGCGCCCATCCGCTGACCTTTGTGACCGCGCCCATGGTGCACTGGCCTGAAGTAATCGTGACCTACGACAGCGCCGATAAGGTGCTCTTCTCTGCCGACGGATTCGGAAAGTTCGGCGCTTTGGATGTGGAAGAGGATTGGGCCTGCGAAGCACGGCGGTACTACATCGGGATCGTGGGCAAATACGGTGCGCAGGTGCAAGCCCTGCTGAAAAAAGCGGCAAATCTGGAGATCAAGATCATCTGCCCGCTCCACGGACCTGTACTGACCGAAAATTTAGGGTATTATCTGAATCTTTATAACACCTGGTCTTCCTATCAGCCGGAGGAGGAAGGGATTGTGATCGCCTACACCTCGGTTTACGGCAACACCAAAAAAGCGGTTTTGCGCCTTGCCGATCAGCTCCGCGCCAACGGATGTCCCAAGGTGGTTGTGAACGATCTTGCCCGCTGTGATATGGCGGAAGCGGTGGAGGATGCCTTCCGCTACAGCAAGCTGGTGCTGGCGACCACCACCTATAATGCGGAGATCTTCCCCTTTATGCGGGAGTTTATCCATCATTTGGTGGAGCGGAACTTCAGCAACCGCACCGTTGCCTTTATCGAAAACGGCAGTTGGGCACCCATGGCCGCCAAGGTGATGAAGGGGATGCTGGAAAAGAGCAAAAACCTGACCTTTGCCGAGAACACGGTAAAGATCCTCTCCGCGCTCAATGAAGAGAGCACCGCGCAATTAGACGCCTTGGCGCAGGAGCTTTGCAAGGAATATTTGGCTTTACAGGAATCCACCGCCAATAAAAATGATCTGACCGCTCTTTTCAACATTGGTTACGGTCTTTATGTGATCACCTCCAACGACGGGAAGAAAGACAACGGACTGATCGTGAACACGGTGACCCAAGTGACCAACACCCCCAACCGCATTGCGGTGACCATCAATAAAGAAAACTACTCCCACCACATTATCAAGCAGACCGGCAAAATGAACATCAACTGCCTGACGGTGGATGCACCCTTCAAGGTCTTTGAGGCCTTTGGATTTGTGAGTGGGCGGAACACCGATAAATTTGCCGATTGCAAACCCTTACGCTCCGACAACGGTTTGGTGGTACTTCCCCGCTATATCAACTCCTTCCTCTCCTTGAAGGTGGAGCAATATGTGGATCTGGAGACCCACGGAATGTTTATCTGCGAAGTGACCGAAGCAAGAGTGCTTTCCGATCGGGAGACCATGACCTACACCTATTATCAAAACAATGTGAAACCCAAGCCTGAAACCGAAGGAAAAAAAGGATATGTCTGCAAGATCTGCGGATATGTTTATGAGGGGGATCCCCTTCCCGAAGATTTCATCTGTCCCTTATGTAAGCACGGCGCAGCCGATTTTGAAAGAATAAAATAATTTGGAGGATAAAACCATGAAAGAAAACAGATTCTATATTTGCGAGCATTGCGGCAACATTGTGGGGATGATCCACGATGCAGGCGTTCCCATGATGTGCTGCGGTCAGAAGATGACCAAGCTGGAGCCCGGCACGGTGGAAGCCGCTCATGAAAAGCACATTCCCGTGGTAACCGTGGAAGGCAACACCGTAACTGCAGTGGTGGGCTCGGTGGCACACCCCATGACCGAAGAGCACAGCATTACTTGGGTCTATCTCCAGACCGACCGCGGCGGTCAGCGCAAAAACCTGACCCCCGGCGCAGAGCCCACCGTAACCTTTGCCCTTGCCGATGAAAAGCCCCTTGCAGTTTATGCTTATTGCAATCTGCACGGTCTTTGGAAGACCGATATTGAATAAGGAGGAGCGGCACAATGGTACAGGAAAAGGTACACGCTCTGCTGAATCAGCAGATCAACAAAGAGCTTTACTCCGCCTATCTTTATCTGGATTTTTCCAACTATTTCAAAGCAGCAGGCTTGGACGGCTTTGCCAACTGGTATATGATCCAAGCGCAGGAAGAGCGGGATCACGCCATGCTCTTTTACACCTATCTGCAGAATGAAAATATGGCAGTGACCTTGGAGGCCATCGACAAGCCCGATAAGACCTTTACCTGCCATATGGATGTTCTTAAGGCGGGTCTTGCCCACGAAGAGTATGTGACCTCTTTGATCAACGACATTTATGCCGCCGCCTATGACCAGCGGGATTTCCGCACCATGCAGTTTTTAGACTGGTTTGTGAAGGAGCAGGGCGAAGAGGAGACCAATGCAAATGATCTGATCTCCAAGATGGAGCTCTTCGGGTCCGATCCCAAAAGCTTATATATGCTCAATCAGGAGTTGGCGGCGCGGGTTTACAGCGCACCTTCTTTGGTTCTTTAATTACAATATTGGAGGAAAGAAAAATGAAAAAGTATGTTTGTAATGTATGCGGCTGGGTCTACGACGAAGCAGTCGGCGATCCCGATAACGGCATTGAGCCCGGCACCGCTTTTGAAGACCTTCCCGAAGATTTTGCCTGCCCCCTTTGCGGTGTTGGCAAGGAAGATTTCAGCGAAGAATAATAAGAATAAAAGTTCAGCCGCGCGGCATTTGCCCGCGCGGCTGAACTTTTGTTTTGAGGGGAATAAGGTTCAATCACAGAACCATTCCATGATCGCCTTCAGTTCTCTCTTCTATCTTCAAGAAATGGTGCTGTCCTCTATCTTTTTACTTCCTTTATATACCATTATCGCCACACCTTCTTCGTTAAACTTAATAGCATATATAGGGAGCACGGGATTGTCCATATCCGGATCATGGCGAAGATAATAATACGCCCTTCTTATCACAACATCTTTTTCCCCTCGCTCTTGAGGGCTTAAATATACACAAAAATCTCTTTCATCATCCCAATAATAACACTCATCAAATTTGCCATACAGTTCTTCAATCTGTTCCACTGTACTTCCTTTAATCAAATGATCTTCAAAATCCTTATGGGTTGGATGCAATCTTTTAAATTCATAATACTCTTTAAGGCAAATAACCCCGCCGATTAGTAACATAAAAACAACAAGAAGCCAAATAATTAACCGCCGTTTTGTTTTCATTTTCCGTTTCTCCCTTCAAAGACAATTTTTAGAGCATATCATTTTAATCAGGAAACAGGGGCAATTATAGAACAATCCTCTGACAACACTTTTGTTTTATTCGCAAAAACGAAGAATCGTCACCCGAACATTAAGATACGGAATTGCCCTGTCATTTACTCCCTATATCTGTCATCCTCTAAATTCCTCATAAAAATATACCTCTGTCGCCACACCTTCTTCGTTAAACCTAATACCATACAAAGGGCGCACGGTATAATTCGACTCATGGGGAAGATAATAATACGCTTTTCTTATCACAACATCTTTATACATCGAATCCTGAGGATTAAAATAGGTGAAACCACCAGTATTCTCATTCCAATAGTAACACTCATCAAATTTGCCATACAGTTCTTCAATCTGTTCCACTGTACTTCCTATAATTAAACGGTCTTCAAAATCCTTATGGGTTGGGTGCAATCTTTCAAATTCTTGATACTCTTTAAGGCAAATAACCCCGCCGATTAGTAACATAAAAACAACAAGAAGCCAAATAATT
>JAZQET010000044.1:0-9622 GCA_045539135.1 Eubacteriales bacterium
TAATCCCAACCAATGGGGCGATTTTAACCCCACTCCTGCTATGCTGGAGCAGGATATTGCAGAGCAGAAGCTTTATCTGGTGGTACGGGAAGATCGGATCTGCGGAGTGTTCTTCTTCAATATCGGCGCCGATCCTTGGTATGCGGTGATCGATCAAGGAAAATGGATGAGCGATGCGCCCTATGGAGTTTTGCACCGTGTGGCGGCAAAAACAGCGGAAAAAGGAGTCTTTAAGGAGTGCTTGGACTTCGCCCTCTCCCAAATCAGCCACCTGCGGATCGATACCCATGCCGATAATAAAGTGATGCAGCACGTTTTGGATAAAAACGGCTTCACCTATTGCGGTATTGTCTATATGGATAACGGAGAGCCCCGCCTTGCCTATGAAAGATTATAAATAAGAAAAGGTTCAACCTATTGGTTGAACCTTCTTTTTTATTTTCTGTTGCGATCAATGTAGTCCTGCAGGATGATCTGTGCCGATAAAGCGTCGATGGATGCTTTTTTCTTTTTGCCCTTGGTGTTGGCCTCCATCATAAAGCGTGAAGCCGCCATGGTGGTCATCCGCTCATCATAAAAATCCAAGGGAAGGTGGGGCATCTTTTCTTGCAAAAGCGAGGCAAATTTGCGGGTGTGCTCTGCGCGGAACCCTTCGGTACCGTCCATATTCTTGGGCAGACCCAAAACCAGCTTTTCTACCTTTTCCTGCCCGCAAAGGTCGGTGATCTTTTGGGCAAGCTTTTCCTTATCCCGCTCGGCGACCGTGCCCCAAACGGTAGCAACGGTCTCCATATCGTCGCAGAGGGCAAGCCCTGTGCGGGCTTCGCCGTAGTCGATTCCTAATATACGCATTTTAATAATCCTCAATCAGCTTGATCAGCCACTCGCGGTTCAAGGCTGCTTTTTTGCAAGCATTTTCTGTGTAGGTCTCCATCTTTTTGCGGATGATCTCCTGCTGTGCCAATAACTGCTCAAAGGCGGCTTCAATGTGCTCTTCGGTAATATCGCTGTGATCCACCGCCAAGTTTTCCATTCCCAACTGCAGCGCCAAAGAATAGTTTTTCGGATCGTAGTTAATGGGGAGAAAGGGGGTGCCCAAAATGGTAGCAACCACCTGCCCGTGGAGTCGCTCAAAGATCTGATATTGCCCTGCGCGGATGTGCTGAATAATATCCGTGGGATTGCGAAGTTCTTCGGCAAGATGGGAAATTCCGCTGTCCAGTCGACTTTGCAAAGCCTTTAAGGCAGGGGTATCCTGCTCCAAATGGAAGGGAAGAAGCAGATAATAAAGGGCATGACGGCACGCCAAATTGTTCAAAGCCCCTGCCAATGCATCGATATTCTCTGTTTCGTTGGTATTCAACTTGAAATTGATGCCCACAACCGTTTTTCCTTCCGTTTCTTTGGGAAGGCTCAGCGCTTGCTCCTTAGGCAACTGCAGAGAGAATACATCGTCGGCCGTCTGCACAATGGGGCAGTAAACCGAAAGACGGTGGAGCAGTTGAATGGATTCCTGATCCCGTGCAGTGATCAGGTCGATCTTGTTCAATAGCTTTGTGGTACGCTTTTGGTTGGTACTGCGGTTGATGGGACCGATGCCGTTGGCATAAAGCATCACCTTGCAATGATACCGTAAAGCCATCCGAATCAGGAAATGATAATAAAAAATGGAACGGTTGGAGGTGGCGTCCTGCAAAATGGAGCCGCAACCAAGCAAGAAGACCTTGGTCTGCTTCATCAACCGCCGAATGGTCCAAAGATTGAATCGATGAACCTTCTGAACCGAAGGGGCAGGAACGGTCTGGTTCATATTATGGGTGAGGAAGGAGCCTTTTTTCCCCTTCAAGTGCCCCAAAAGAAGACTTAATGTAAGGTTGTCCCCAAAATTATCAGTGCCGTAGTAGCCGCCGATCATATAATCCAAGGGGCGCATCTCTTCAATGGCACTTTGATATTGAGCAAGGGCAGAGTCAGCCATAATATGAATGGAGAAATGATTTTGAACCAACCGATAGCCTTCTTCGGTTTCGGTACTTAAGTTTTTGCCGGTGAGACAGCCGCAGACCAGATCAATCAACGCCTCTTCCTTGGGATAAGGATATCCGCGGCAGGTCAGGTTGGTTTCAATGCACTCTTTCTTAATGGCATCGGAGTAAAGTCCTAAATAACCAAGGTTACCCAATAAAACGGTGGGCACTTTAGATGCCATTGCTTCTAATGCCGAGCGGGAAATCCCCACAAACAGATCGGCAGCCGCTGTATACTCTTCAATATTGGTTTTGGCACCCTGCATCAGGATGAACTCTTTGCCCAGCGCACGGTTGATCTCTTCGGCGCGCCGCTCAAAATCGCGGTAGAGCTTTCCGTTGCCCACGATCACCAAGCGGCTGTCAGGCACCCGCTTAAAGACCTTGGGCGCAATATCCAAAAAGCGGGAGACGTGAATGGAGGCTTCCTTGTCCAATCGGCTGACCATCAGGATCATCTTTTCTTCGGGGGCAATGCCCAAAGAAGCGCGGAAGGCGGAAGCATCCTGCTTCTTAAACCGCTCCATATCGATGCCGTTCACGGTAAGGGCTACGTGAGCGGGATTGTATTGATAGTTTTTAACTAAGTAGGTCTTCAGATCCTCGCTGACCGCAAGGGCGCGTTGCCCCCAATCGGAAAAGCGGCGGAAGAAAAAGTTACAGCGGAAATTAAAGTGAACCGTGGTCACCATCGGTAAGTGAAGCTTTCGGCAAACCATACCGCCGATGAAATTGGAAATGCGGGTATGGGAATGCACCACCGAGGGGCGGTTGGTCTTAAATTCCTGCTTCAGGATCCGATAAGAGGTGAGAAGCGAGGATGCAGTCTTGGTGTGCAGGGGAGTCTTAATATGCCGAATACCTTCTTGCTGTAAGGCATCTGCATAAACTCCGCCGTTGGAAAAGACTGTAACCGTATGCCCTTGGGCGGTTAAGGCTTTTGCAAGCTCATAGATATGGGTCTCGGCGCCGCCGATATTTAAGGACATGCACAATAGTGCAATATGTTTACCCATAAAAACAAATACTCCTATCTGTAAAACTCATTAAAGATCGAGTCTTCGGGAATGTTGATCTCCAATTCAGATTGGAAAGCGTCCAATAAGTGCAAGGGAAGGAACTCTTTTAATTGTGCAAGTTCCTGCTCATTTAATCCTTTGATGGCCTCCAAAATATGTGCCTTGAGGATGCAGATCTCATATTCAAAAGAGGAATTGAAGAAGAAGTCTGCATATTTTTTCATCGGCTTAATGTACCGCTCTTCACCGGCGCGTACACTGGGCCACATTTCCAATGTTTGCATAATGGAAGAGTTTCGGTGCTTAAAATCGCGAATACTGCGGCGCATCAGCCGGATCTCCCGCGAGGTGATCTCGCCTTCACCGGGTACACAGTAAGAATCAAAGGGGCAGATGTAAACGCCGATGGTGCGGGCGAAAGCCAACCCTTCCGTTAGTTTCGGGTTCATGGCGTGAATGCCTTCAATGATCAAAAGATCCTTTTCGGTGGGGGTAAGTACCCGCCCGCTGTCTACCCGATGGCCGAGCTTAAAGTCATAGGAAGGAAGAGGAATGGCATCTCCGTTCAAGAAAGCGGTCATTTGCTCTTGAAAATAAGCCACATCAAAGGCTTCCAAAACCTCATAATCAGGCTTTTCCGCATCGGGCTGACGCTTGCGGATCTCTTCTCTGGAAAGATAATAATCATCAATGGAAATCACCGTGCAGTGAAATCCTTCTTTTTCCATCAGGCGGCTCAATCGCTTGGAAAAAGTAGTCTTTCCCGAGGAGGAGGGACCGGTCACCAAAACGGCGGCAGTTAAATGGTTGCCCATGGTTCTGGTGCAGGAAAAGGTGATCAGCCGCTTGAGCTGTTCAAATTGCAGAATATGCCGCCCTTCGGCTTCCTGAATTAGGCGGTCTTCCAAATCGGCGGCAAAATAGCCGTTAATGTCTTGGGGGTAATATTTCATTGCAGTTACCTCATTGTTTACGCTATATGTAATAATTATATCATCTATTATATAGAAATTGCAACTATAATATTAATAAATAAATGTAAACAAAAAGGGGCTGTAAAAAATTCAACGAATTCTTTACAGTCCCTTTTGATTATTTTTTGATCCATCCGATCAGGGAAGAAAGCAGGAAAAAACCGATCTGTACCGCTACAATGGTGGCACCTACAGGAGAACCAAGCACCGAAAGCCCAATGCCCAGCGCGGCAGAGAGCACCGAAAGAACGGCGGCGCAAAGGATGACCGACCGAAAGTTTTTGAAGATCCGCATAGCGGAAAGCGCAGGGAAGATGATCAGTGCGGAAGTCAAAAGAGAACCCACCAGATTCATCGCCACCACGATCACCACCGCGGTGACCACCGCGATCAATAGATTATAAAGAGAGGCGCGAATGCCGGTGGCGGCGGCAAAATCCTCATCAAAGGTCACCGAAAAAATGTGGCGATAGAAAAAGAGGAAGAGTAAAATAACAGCCGCCGATAATAAGACCGAAAGCCAAACATCCTCGGTCCCTAAAGTAAGGATGGAGGTGGAACCGAATAATGTGGAGCAAACATCCCCCGAAATGTTGGAGGACTCCGAGAAGATGTTCATCAGCAAATACCCAAGCGCCAAAGCCCCGACCGAAAGCATTGCCAAGGAGGCATCCCCCTTGATTTTGGCATTTTTGCCTGCCCGCAGTAATAAAACAGCGGTAGCGGCAGTCACCGGTAACACTAAAAGCATTTCATTGGTCAATTGCATCACGGCGGCAACCGCAAGTGCGCCGAAGGCTACATGGGAAAGACCATCTCCGATAAAGGAAAACCGCTTTAGTACCAAAGTAACACCCAAAAGGGAAGAGCAAAGAGCGATCAGGATGCCCACAATCAGCGCATTCTGCACGAAGGGATAAGAAAAATAATGGAAAAAGGTACTCATTTCGCATCCCCTCCTTGCATTTTGTAATATTGCCCTGCGGGAGTGGCAGAAAATTCTTCGGTGGTGCCGAAGAAGAGGGAGTCTTTTCCCATATGCAAGATGTGGTCTGCATATTGAACCGCGGCAGAAACATCGTGAGAAACCATCAAAACCGTAATGCCCTCTCGGTTGAGCGCCGCAATCAAATCATACATTTCTGCCGTTCCTTTGGGATCCAAGGCGGCGGCAGGCTCGTCCAATAAAAGAAGCTCGCGGGTGGCGCATAGGGCGCGGGCAAGTAATACCCGCTGCTGTTGTCCGCCCGAAAGTTCCCGATAGCAACGGTCGGCAAGATCAAAAACGCCGGTCTTTTTCATATTTTCATCAGCCAAGCGCTTTTGCTCTTTGGTATAAAAGGGGAAGATCCCCCCTTGATTTAAACATCCGCTGCGCACGATCTCCCGCACCGAGGCGGGAAAATCTCGCTGTGCCGCAGTTTGCTGGGGGAGATAGCCGATCTTCTTGCGGTTGAGGCCGTCACCAAAGGTGATGGTGCCTGCAAGGGGCTTTATTAACTGTAAAATCGCTTTAATGAGGGTGCTTTTGCCCGACCCGTTCTCTCCAATGATGCAAAGGTAATTTCCTTTACAGACTGAAAGGTTGATCTTTTCTGCAACGATCCGTCCTTCATAGCCAAGATTTAAGTTTTGGCAGGTTAATTGTGCCATAATTCGTTGTTTACGCTCCTAACGCTTGTTGTAATACCGTTAAATTTTGTTCCATAATGCCAAGGTAGGTCTGCCCGTCCTCCACGCGCTGTTGGCTTCTTGCCTGAATGGAGTCTAAAACCAAGATCTTTTGGTCTTTTTCCGCCGTGTTGTTGATCACGGTTTTGGCAACCGTTTGATCGGAAGACTCGATCACAAGGGCGCAGGGCAATTTTAATTCATCCATTTTTTGTGCCAAAAAGGCAACGGTGGAAAAGGAGGCTTCCGTTTCCGAAGAGCAGCCCGAAAAGGCAGCATAATACTCTAAACTGTAATCTTCCGTTAAATACCGAAAGGGAAACCGATCGGCAAAAAGAAGTGTCTTTTGCGGTGCCTGCTCCACCGCAGTGCGGTATCGCCCGTCCAATTCCGCTAATTTTTGTTGATATGCAGTGGCATTGGTGCGGTAAAGAGCGGCATTGGCAGGGTCTGACTCTTCCAAAAGGGAGCAAATGGCATCCACCGCCTTTTGTGCATAAGGAAGGGAGAGCCAAATGTGTTCTTCTTCTTGGTGTTCCTCGTGGTGATGCTCCTCGGCTCCCTCAAGATGCTCGGTTTCCAAAACTTCTCCAAGCTCTAAAAGTGCAAGGGCTTTGCGCGTTTCCTTATGGGCATTTTTTAGAGCATCCTTTGCCCAAGCGTCGGAACTTCCTCCGATGTAAATAAAGAGGTCACAATCGGCAATAGCGGCAAGGTCTGCTACCGTTGCTTGAAAATTATGAAGATCTGCGTTGTTGGTTGCCATCAGCGTGAGCTTGGTCTCCGTCAAGCGCTCACCCAAAATGTTTTTGACCCAATCATATTGGGCAAATCCCGTGCAGATAATCTGTAACCCATCTGCTCTTTGGGATGCGGGCGCAGCACAGCCCCCCAATAGCGTACAAAGGATCAAAAGAAGTGCAATCAGTTTCTTCATCGTTTCACCCTCTGCAATCGGCACATTTGCCGAATAAAACGGTTTGATGTTGATCCACCGTAAAATCCGCGCTGTTCAAGACTGCGCTCAGCAGCTGCGCCGATGCCGTCTCCTTCATATGAAACAGCCGCCCGCAAGCGGTGCATTTTAAATGGAGATGCTCGTGGTCACAGCCGATGATCTGATAGTAAGGGCGGTGCGATCCTTCTTTTTCAAAGCGTTTCACCGTTTGCTCTTGCTCTAAGCGGGGCAGAAGACGGTAAAGGGTACTTTTTCCGGGGGCATTTTCGCCGTATTCTTCGGCAAGAGCTTCGGTCAGTTCCTCCACCGTGAAGCTCTCTTGAGAATGGGCAGATAAATAAGTTTTTAATTGCCGCAAGGGGCGAGTTTGATATTTTGACATGGTTTACTCCAATTTGAGAATAATTCTCAAATTAGTATACCCGTATTTACTGCATTTGTCAATAATAAATATCCCCCCGCATAGCGGGGGGTATTTCAGTTTCGGGCATAGCCCTACCCGATGCAGGCGGCGCACAAGTGCGCTTTTTATTGACCTGCCAGTCACGCATCTGTTACTTGCTACCCATAAATGGGTCTCTGGGATCAAAGAGACTTAGTTGATCGGATTCCCGATCTCTCTTTAGTTGATCTGCGATGTACTCTTTAATTGCCTTAGTGTTTTTTCCTACCGTATCAACATAATACCCTTTGCACCAAAATTCTCTATTCCTATACGCAAACTTCATATTTCCATATTTTTGAAATATCATTAAACTACTTTTTCCCTTTAGGTACCCCACGAAGCCTGACACGCTCATCTTGGGCGGGATGCTTACGAGTAGATGGATGTGATCCGGGCATATCTCCCCTTCTATAATCTCCACTCCTTTCCACTGGCATAGCGTTCTTAATATTTCTCGTATCTCCAAGCGTTTCTCCTCAAAAAACACTTTTCTTCTATACTTTGGCGCAAACACTATGTGGTACTTGCAATTCCATTTTGTATGTGCTAAACTGGTTGTGGCGTCAAAATCGTTTCTCATTTTAATGTCCTCCGATTGTATTTTTTTGGTTGTAACTGGCAGGTCACAGCCTTATTTTATACAATCGGAGTTCTTCTGTCTATCACTCATCGGCAATAGCCTTTTTTGAACCCCGCCACTATGGCGGGGTTTTCGTTTACAAAAAAAAAGGACGCACTTTTTAAGTACGTCCTTATTTTTAATCATCCAAATTCAAAACCGCTTCCATCAAGCGAATATCCTCGGGAGTGGTCACCTTCAGGTTGGTCTCAGAATCCTTGGTGAAATAGATGCGCTTACCGTAGTCGCAGTAAAGGGTGTTGGTAAAGGTGTTGCCGGTAATGCCTTTTCCTTCGGCAAAAGCACGGTCATAAAGTTCGGAGCATTCACCGAAGCGCACCGCATAGGGGATGGTGCAAAGCATCAGCCGATCTCGATCGATCTGCTCGGTTGAGGTTTTGCGGTCATCGGTGAAGAATACCGAATAGACAATGGGGCGTGCCGTAAAGCCGTTTCCCCGCTCTTCCGCGGAGCAGACACAGTCGGTAATGATCTCAGCAGATGCCAAGGGATAAGAGGACATATGGATCAAAAGAATATCCTCTTCTGCCAGCTTACCCTTCAGATTGTCGATGCCGTTTTTGATGGATTGCTGGCAGGTGTCCCCGCCTGCGGTGATCCATCTCACCTTTTGAAGACCCGCATCCTGCACAAGGGTCTTTACCGTATCGATATAGCTTTCCACGCAAACGATCTCGACCGCGTCGATTTTGGGATGCTTTTCTAAAATTTCCAAAGGATATAAAATAATGGGCTTTTCTTTGACCTCCAAAAATTGTTTTGGCACATTGGCGCCCATCCGCTGACCGGTTCCGCCTGCAAGCAACATTGCAACAACCATTTTCTGCTCCTCCGAAAAAGAAAGTTTAGTTGAAAAAAGCACTTGCAATGTGCAAGTGCTTTTTCTGGTGGAGATAGTAGGACTCGAACCTACGACCCCTTCGATGTGAACGAAGTGCTCTAACCAACTGTGCTATACCTCCGTGTCGTGATATGTATTATACTCTTAAAATTTGCGGTTGTCAATGGGAAAATGAAAAAATAATTTCATCCTCTTTGGGTATAAATCTCTTTGAACTTCTTAATATATAAAGAAAAAGGAAGTGACAGAATGAATTTGAGTCAATATATAAAACTCGAAGGAATTGGTGTAGGACTTGAATTAAAGGAGAAAAATGCCCTGCTGGAGGTTCTCTCTGCGTTGCATCAAAAGGCGGGTGCCACCACCCGTTATAAAACCTTGCACGGTCAGTTGACGGAGCAAGAGAAAACTCTTTCTTCTGCTGTCGGTGCGGGTGTGGCGATAGCCGAAGTGCAGAGCGAAGCAATTAAAACGCCGTCGGTCACGATGGTTACCCTTGCCGCAGGGGTGGATTATCATGCGCCGGACGGGGTTCCTGTTCGGCTTGCGTTTTTTGTTGCAATGCCTCGGGAGGAAAAAACGGATCTTGCTGCCCGCCTTTCGGTGATGCTGTTGGATGAAAACTTAAGAGAACAGTTGATGGCGGCCACCGATGAGGAGACTGCTCTGGAACTGTTGCGCCTTGCCGAAGCAGGAAACTACGGCGGCAATCGGGAGGAGGAAGCACCTTTGGTGCTGGCAGCATTGGATGCCGCCAATGAAGAGGCTGTGCAGGCGGCAGCAGTGCTGCAAAAAACAGCGGGGAGACGGGGCATTCTTTTGCGGGTGGAGTTTTTTGAGAAAAAAGATCCGAAAGAGCATTTCACCGCAGAAGAACTGGAAGAGGCAAAAGGGGTTTTACTGATGGGAAGCATCAACCCCGATCTCTTTGATAAAAAGCCGTTGTTGCGCGCGGGAATTACCGATGGGATCTACCGACCGGAGCACCTGCTGAATCACGTGACAAAGGCCCCTGTTTACCACCGTAGCCTTCGCAAGAAAAGCAGT
>JAZQET010000045.1:0-2710 GCA_045539135.1 Eubacteriales bacterium
TGGCGGGGCGGGGAGGTCTCCTTTTCCTTGGGGGCAAAGGCAATGTTGACCCGCTCGCCCATTTCCAAGGGGGGCAGGAGCTTGTTCTTTTGCCCGCCGTCGTCATATTTCATCCAGCCCTGCTGAACCACTACCGTGCCCTTCAGGCGGAATTCCTCGATGTCGCCCACCTGAATCACCATCTCCGTCTTTTCCGCCAAGCATTCCTCGGCGCAGAACACGGCGGCAAACCGCCGAAAGATGGTCTGATAGACCAGCATCTGCTCTTCGGTCAAGTGTTCCTTTTTGGGGATCTTGTAGGTGGGGGTCAGCGCCGAGTGGGATTCGATCTTGCTGTCGTCAAAGATGGTCTTGCCGTCGCGGAAGGCCACATTGTAGCCCAATGCTTTCACCGATTCCAAGATCTTTTTGATCTTGCCCTTTTCCTGCTCCGCCAAATACTCCGAGTTGGTGCGGGGGTAGGTGATGTAGCCTGCCTCGTAAAGCTCTTGGGTCAGCTTCAGGCTTTGCTCCATGGGCATTTTGTATTTTTTACCCAAAACATTCTGCAGCTTGGAAAGGGAGTAGAGCTTGCCCGGCTGCAGGGTGGTCTTTTTCTTCTTTTTATCGGTGACCACCGCTTCGCAAGCGTTGAGCCGCGCGGCGTATTCTTCCGCCTTTGCTTTGCTGTTTTTATCGAATTTTTCCTTGGAGGTCAGTTCGATCTCTTCGCCCTTGGTTTCGGCGTTGCTGACCACCGCATAATAGATCTCGGGCACAAAGTGCTCAATAGCCTTGTCCCGATCGTAAATGGCCTTCACAATGGGCACGATCACCCGCCCCACCCGCAGCAGCATCCCTGTTTTTAAGGTGGCATAGCGGGTCAGGTTGACTCCGTAGAGCCAGTCAATGTAGGTGCGGGCGAAGCCTTCGTCTGCCAAGTTTTGATAGGCGCTTTCGTCCTTCATGGTCTGCAGGGCTTCGTTGACCGTTTCGGGGGTCTGGTCAGGGAGCCAAAGGCGCAAAAAGGGCTTGTCCTTCACCCCTGTGTGCTCCACGCAAAGGCGAATGATGATCTCACCTTCCCGATCCGCGTCTCCCGCGTTTACGATCCGCTCCACATCCTCCCGCTTGCAAAGGGTGCGAATGATCTCGAATTGCTTTTGCACCCCTGCATCGGGTTGCTTGTCCGCCCCGTCCCGCAGACGAAACCGAAAGGTTTCGGGGAAGCAGGGCAGGTTTTCCATAGACCAACGTCCGGTGGAGGTGGGACCGGTGTATTCTTCAATGTCGCAAAGGGAAAACAGATGACCGAATGCCCAGGTGATGAGATAGCCCCCCGCCTCTAAATACCCGTCCCGACGGGTGGCTTTGCCGATGGCGGCGGCAATATTCCGCGCAAGGCTGGGCTTTTCTGCAATAATTAAGGTCATTTCGGTCACCTCCTTGAAAATCTTACTCCATATAAGTATAGCAGATGATCAAAATTTAGGCAAGAAAAAAAGCCTTTTTTCCATACATTGATGGCCATCAATGCACAAACGAAATGCCAAATATCGATACTTATCAATGTTTTGCCCGCACACTATATATTGATGGCGATCAATGTATTCACCTCTTGACATATTGATGATCATCAATATATCAATCGCACACCATATATCGATGAGCATCAATATGTCGATTGCACGCTATATATTGATGATCATCAATATATGGACTGATGGCAAAGCGGAAAGACCTTGTCAAAATGGCTAAAATGATATATACTTATGATGAGCTTGGGAGAGTAAAGAGATGGGAAGTTCCGTGTTTTGAAAATAATCAGTTTTCAATCATAGAACCGTCCCTTGATTGACCAAAGACACAGAACCGTCCCCTGTCTTTTTTAAACAGAAGCCCTTTATATTGGAGATTTTGTAATGAGGAAACTTGATGTCGAAAAATTAAAGTTTAGCAGATGTCCGAATTGCCGAAATTTTGGCATTCCGGCAGGTGTGAGATTTTCAAGATCTGGATCTCTTAAGTTAACTTGTAAATATTGCAAAAAAACTTATAGAGTAAATCCGGCATTTGGCTTTTTTCTTAAAGTGATTGTTATTTTTTTTGTTTGTTTTTTGGGATTTGGAAAGTTTTTCGGCGTTTTATTCGCATTTTTATTATTAACAATTTTGGGATATTTTGCCCCGTTACAAGAAGTGGATGAAGATTAAATATTAAAGCAATAAAGACAAGGGACGGTTCTGTGTCTTAACTCTCAACAATCAGGTGTCGGTTCTACAAGACAGGAGGACGGTTCTGTGTCTTTGCCATTTTAATAAAGGGAGAATTCTATGATACATGGTAAAAAATATTTTAATAAAGATGTAGGCTATGTTACATTTACAAGACACTATTGTCCTCAGTGTAATAACAAACTGAAAACAGTAAAAATTTCTAAGATTATCAACTCAAAGTCTTCAGAGGCCAAAGACTTTAATTTTTATTTTGGTGGAGCTCCCAATGGAATTTATGTAACTGGTGATGTAAAGTTCATTTGGAAAGAGTTTAAATGTCCAAACTGTGATATGCATTTTACTGTTGAAGAATTAAAGAGAATTGAAGGAATTGAAATAAGGAAAGCAAACTTTACAGCGAATTCTCTGTTCAGTCCCGTAGAAGGTCCCCCTACGAGAGTGGAGCCTGATCTTGAAACTCCGGGTGCGATAGCAATTCCCTGCATCATTCCTAC
>JAZQET010000046.1:0-2308 GCA_045539135.1 Eubacteriales bacterium
CCGGGGGTACTTTCGCTGACCGCGATGAAATTCACAAACTCATCCAGCGCCACCCATTGATTGGCGATAACCTCTTCCTGAATCAAAGGAAGCATGGCATAGCCGCCACCGAAGGTAAAGAGACCGATCTTAAAGAAGGTAAGGAATAAGGTTAAAAAGATCATGCTTTATTCCTCCTCTCTGCCATCAGCGCCGCGATCAGACCGAAGAGGGCGCATCCGATCACCACAAAGATCACATTCACCTTCACAAACGCCGCCAGCAAAAATGCGGCGCCCAACACCACATAAGACACCCCATTCTTGGGACACTTTTTATACATGGTATAAAGGGCTTTGATCACCAGCGCCAAAACACCTGCGCGAATGCCGAAGAAGGCATACTGCACCGGCTTGAAATCCTGAAACTCTTCCAGAATATAAGAAATCAGCAAAATGATCACAAAAGAAGGAAGCACCACGCCAAAGGTAGCAAAGGCCGCGCCCAAAAATCCTGCAGTGCGGTATCCCACAAAGGTGGCAGAATTAATGGCAATAGGCCCCGGAGTGCTCTCTGCAATGGCAAGGATCTCCAGAATATCATCATCGGTGATCCAGCCCTTCTTCTCCACCGCTTCCTTTTGGATCAACGGCACCATGGCATAGCCGCCGCCGAAGGTAAAAGCGCCGATCTTAAAGAAGGTCCAAAAGACCGATAGGCAATTTTTTAGTTTTTCTTTCATTGGCTTATCCTTTCTTTGATACAATGCTCATATTTTACCAAATATTCTCCCATTCTGCAAGGGATTTTGAGAATTATAATTTGATTGACATTCTTCTGCGTCACTATTATAATGTATACACATCTGTTCCGCAAGCGATCACGTTCTGTTGAAAAACCATGGGTTTTGGAGGGAAAACTATGAATCTTGCACAAGCTGCTACACTTTTGGATGTTTCCATCCCCAAAGATATGCATCACTTCGCCCCATCAGAGAAAACGCATTGCTCTATAGAACTGATTGATTGTTTGCAAAAGCAATACAATCTTTTCGGAATATACTACCATCGTGTAAAGCTCGCTTTTAGTCAGGTACGGAAGAACGAAGCCTTAAGTATTTGGCTGGATGCCGCCTGTTCCTATTATCAAAAAAACGACCCTACCCTCAGGCAAAACCTTCCCCTCCCCGCTATGGACGGGACTCTTGCCGGAGACTTTCTCTCTTTATTTGTGATGCTCCCCTCTGTTGAAACCACTGCTGCCGGCTATCGGGCCAGAGGCTTTACACGAGAGCAGATTGCGGAGTTTTTCAAGATCTTTCAAATGGATATTTCCATTGTGGAAGAGCATCTTTTGGGGAGACCTGCGATCACCCCTTCCTATTACCGCTGGCTGACCCGCTTTCTCAAAGGCACTATCTTTGATCACGGCGGTTTGAAATTCGAAATGCGAAAGGCTGCCCCCAATGCCTATTTGATCCAAAACAAAATCAGCGGCAAGATGGAGATCCTTTCCGATTGGCAAAAGGTTCATCAAAGCGGAATGCCCTTTGGCTCTGCAGGATGCGAAGAGGAAGACGGCTCTTTTTCCGCGGTCTTTACCGAAACAGCGACCGCTTATATCGGGCATAAAATCGAACATCATCGAATCAGTCGAAAAGAATGTCTCTACCCCAAAGAGCAGTGGGCACTCTTTCTAAAGCCAAATGATCACGTCATCGGGATCCATATCCCCCGAAAGACCGATCTGACCCCCGAAAAGATCCGCAAAGCATACCAAGAGGCCCAAGAGATCGCCGCAAGATGCTATCCCGAATATCGACCTAAAGCGTTCTATTGTTCCTCTTGGATGCTGGACCCAAGCCTCAATGAAATGCTGGGTAAAAACTCTCGCATCAGCCAATTCTCTGCGCCTTTCCTGCGCTATCCCAATCGCAGCGACGGACAAGATGTCTTTACTTTCGTTTTTCACCCGTCTGACTTTCAGAACCTTGCTTCCCTGCCCGAAAAAACCACCCTGCACCGCAAACTGAAAGAAAAATACCTAAAAGGCGAATACATTTACACCTTCACAGGTCTCCTTCCTTTTGATAAGATTTAACAGAGAGCGATACTCTGCGCCGCTCGATTTTTCGAGCCGCTGTAGATGGAGAAGATGCACTGCGTCGGCATTTTTTCGACCGCCCTTGGCGGTGACCGAAAATGCCCTTTATGGCTTACATTGGAGAAGATGCACTGCGTCGGCATTTTTTCGACCGCCCTTGGCGGTGACCCGAAAATGCCCTTTATGGCTTACCTTGGAGAAGATGCACTGCGTCGGCATTTTTTCG